>JAGKTZ010000029.1 GCA_021153165.1 Prevotellaceae bacterium | reverse complement strand
CCCTTAGACCTTATATCTTGTCAATAGACTATTGTCCTTAATTGCTTTTAAACATATTCCTGCATCTTCAATTCTCCGCGCCACACGCCGAGGGCATTGAGCGCCAAAGCTTCCATTTCGTCCTCGCCGGGGTAGATGTGTATGGGAGCAAGGAATCCGATGCGCTCCTTCAAGCGCGACATGATATATTCTGAGTAGGCTATGCCACCAGTGATAAGGATTGCATCCACTTTGCCGCAGAGCACAGCGCCTTGAGCAGCGATAGATTTTGCCACTTGATAGATCATAGCATTGATCAGCAGTTCTACTTTCTTGTCGCCCTGCTCGATTTGTTCGATCATCTCCTTCACATTGGTAGTGCCCAGGTGTGCCACCAATCCTGCCTGGCCTGCTATGCGCTTCAGCAGTTCCTCTTTCGTATACTTACCGCTATAGCACAGATGAATCAAGTCTGCTGCAGGCAAAGTGCCCGAGCGTTCTGGTGAGAAAGGACCTTCGCCGTCCAAAGCATTATTAGCGTCGATCGCCCATCCCTGCTCGTGCGCGGCAATCGAGATACCGCCGCCCATGTGGCAGACGATCAGATTCAGTTCCTCATACTTTTTGCCATGCTCCTTAGCGAAACGGCGTGCGATAGCTCTTTGATTCAGCGCGTGCCAAATCGGAATGCGTGGCATCAGAGGCGAACCCGTGATGCGAGCTACATCTGCCAATTCGTCCACCATACCAGGATCGGCGATCATAGGGATGCAGTTTGGGATTCGGTTGGCCAGTTCGTAGGCGATACTGCAACCCAAATTGCAAGCGTGTGTACGGATGGCGTGATAGGTGTCGTCGCACATTTGCTTGTTCACACGATACACGCCGCCCTTGACGGGTTTTGACAATCCGCCGCGGCCGATGATGATGTCAAACTGAAATGGGATGTTCAACTTCTCCAATTCTGCGATGACCAAGTCTCGGCGAAAGCCCAGTTGATCTGTGATTTTAGCAAACTGCTTCAATTCCTCTGTAGAGTGGGGAATGTTGCGCACCATTACAGGATTTTCGCTTTCGTAAACGGCGATTTTGGTCGAGGTCGAACCTGGATTGATGACTAGAATCTTTGCTGACATAATATATGGATATATTTTTTAGGACAAGTTTTGTTACACACCGCAACCAATAGCTGCAAATGCCAAACTGTAGAATTTGTCGCTGGCGCTATCACCGCGTGAAGGCAATACTACGGGGCAAACTGTGCCGCAGAGCATGCCTGCTACGTCGCCGCCGCAGAGCAACGTGATTGTCTTGTAGAATGCATTTCCTGCCTCGATGTCGGGGAATACCAGAACGTCTGCTTTACCTTCGAGAGGGGATACGATGCCCTTGGTGTGCAGAGTTTCTGCGTCGAGCGAAGTGCGTACGTCCAATGGGCCATCTACGATCACCTTGCCCCATTCGCCAGCAGCAGCGCGTTCCTTCAATTCTGCATAACCTACGGTGTGGGGGAACTTGTCGCTCACCTTCTCCGAACAGTGGATCAGCGAAATCTTAGGACATTCGATACCCATTGCGTGGCACAAGTTTGTAGTGTATTCAATCTGTGCTGCGCGTTGTTCTTGAGTAGGGTAGGGCATCACCGCCACGTCGGTAAAGAACAACAAGTGGTCGAGTTGTGGCAACTGTGCCAGGGTGACGTGTGTCAATACCTTGCCGCGGGGCAACAAACCCTCTTCTTTATTCAACACAGCGCGGAGCAATACGTCTGTATTGACCAGACCTTTCATCAAGATGTCTGCTTCGCCATTGCGCACCAACTGTACGGCATCCTTCGCCGCATCTGCGTCAGTCTCGCCAGTAGGTACGACATAGGTAATCAGGTCGGCATATTGCGCCAACGACTCGCGTTGTTGAATGCGTTCGGTATGTCCCGAGAAGATCACTTCTGCGAAGCCCTCGCTCAGTGCACGTTCGACGGCAGTCAGAGTGCTTTCATCCGATCCACACACTACGGCGATGCGCAGTTTCTTTTCATTCGCTTTCAAGTGGTCCACCAGGGCCGAAAAGTTTTGTATGCTATTCATATTAAAGATGTGTTTTTCTGTTATTTTGCAAATTTAGCGAAAAGGTAGTGAAGTGCAGGTATAAATCCTATTTATTTTTATTGAAAGTCCTTTCAAGGACATTGAGGCTTTAGCGCTGTCTCCCTTTCATTAATATATATATTGCCACGGGTACACCCAGTAGTGGCGTGATGGCATTAATGGGCAAGCGGACGCCACCACCTGCGACTAAGGTCAAAGCATTGCACAACAGGGCGGCGCTGGCACCCCACATGATGGTCGTGGGGATGAGCGTGCGGTGATTGGCTGTGCGCAGTGTCAGACGTGCGATGTGTGGCACGGCTAGGCCGATGAAGCCTATCGGACCACAGAGCGCTGTGCAAACGGCTGTGAGCAGACCGACTAGCAGGAGTATGCCCCAGCGTAGGCGGTGGATGCGGAACCCAAGGTTTTGTGCATATTGTTCGCCCAGTAGTAGCGCGTTGAGGGGTTTGATGAAAAGGAAGGATAGGCCTAGACCGATTAATATCAGAATCGCAAACCACGGCAGAGCATCTGTGCTGACACTGGTGAAGTCGCCCATCCCCCAGGATACATATTGTCGTAATCCGTCGGCGCTGGCGAAATAACTGAGCAGGGTGACGACGGCACCAATAGCATAGCTGATCATTACGCCCGCTACCAAAAGCATCATGTTGCTACGTAACAGTAGCGCGCAACCAAGGAGTAGAGCTATAACAATAAGTGCGCCGACAAATGCGGCTGCTATCGTGATGCTGAAGCCACTGACGGACCATGCGCTGCCTATCCCAACGCCTCCAAGGCAAAGGGTCGCCACGCCTACACCAAGGCTTGCACCGGCATTGACGCCGAGGATCGAGGGGTCGGCCAGGGGATTGTCGAACAAGGTCTGCATCAACAGGCCCACGATGCCCAAGGCGCCCCCTGCCAGCAGTGCTGTGATGATCATCGGCACGCGCAATTCGCACACGATGTATTGTGCTGCGCTGTCTGCAGGAGCATTGCCGCACAAGGCTTGCCATATTTCTGTCCAGGGTAAGTCCGTGCTGCCCCAGAATAGGTTGAGCAGAATCAGCAGTGGGAGTAGGATGTAGGGGATATATTTCATTGGTGAAAAGGATTGGCCTTGGGTGTAAAATACTTGATGTCGTGATTACGGGCACAGATACTCTGGTCGTACCATTTGATCTGTGCGGCGATGGGTAAGTGCGCGGCAATATCTGCTCATTCCGTCATCTTCGAATAGTACAACATCTCGTGCCCAGGCAAGAGTTCGGGGTGCAATAGTGAGATGAGGTCGCGCAGTAGTCTTTCGGGATGAAAGGGGACCTCGTCGTAGTAGGCCGTATGGAACGTATTGCAGCACCAAATGTTTCGGTTTTTGTAAGCCAGAAACTCTTTGCTTTGTGGAAAGTCTTGGCTTAGTTTGGCGTAGGTTAGGGGCGTCGTTGCGCCGTATTTGATCAGCCAAACTTCGCTTTGCAAACCCTGTGCGATGACTTCTTCCAGGGAGAGAAAGGCTGTGCCATTTTCGGGACGGTGTGCGAAGATGTAGTCTGCGCCTGCGCTTGCAAAAAGTTGTCCAAGGTAACTGCTCCCGCCAGGCACTGGCCAGGATGCACCCTCTTTTGTGTCGCAGATCAGACGGGGGCGTTTTGTGGCTTGCTGTGCTTTCTGGCAAAGTGCCAGGTATTCCGTTTCGACGGCATCAAATAGCGAGTCTGCCACATCGGACTTGCCCCATAGCAGACCATAGAATTTCATCCATTCAGCGCGCCCCAGTGCTGACGTTTCCATATAGTCTGCACACAGGACTACGGGTGTTCTCGTGGGCAGGTTGGCCGATACATTGGCGCCTTCGTAGGGTGAAGCCAGAATAGCATCTGCTTGCAGGGCCGTCAGTCTTTCTTTATCGGGTTGCATGGATGATCCCACCGACTGAATGTTCCCTGTTTGCAACAGCTGGCGCACTGCGGTCGATACGACGAATGCGGTGTCGGCCAGGGCACATATCTTGTCGCCGGCGCCGAGTTCTATCGCCAGTGCGGCGTGTAGTGAAGACAGGGATACGGTGCGTTCGAGCGGTGTGCGGAGCAGTGTGCCCTGGGGTAGATTTGCTGGCAATTCTGCGCCCTTTGGTACCAGAATGTAGCGTGCCAGAATCTCCTGAACGTTCCATGGATTCACTACCTCTGCCTGTACGTATCCCTCGCCCTGATCCAGGTGGAGCAAGGTGGCATATTGCATGCCGCGTCCTACTTGCAGTTCGCTTTTGCTGCAGGATAGGCATAGCGCGAGTATCAGAAATATGAACGTGTGGAATGATTTCATAGATAGCATTTATCAAAAAGAGACGCCCCATAGATATAAGGTGTCTCTCTGTATTTTTTGGGGTGAAGTCCTTCGCGCGATTTCTAGATTTGCAGGGACTTGGGTTGTTGGGTAAGTAGCCCTTGACCTACAAGTCTTCTTCGATAGTAATCTCGCCGGCGATATCGGTGTTCATCAGTTCCAGAATTTTTTGGTTGGAGTAGCCGTGTCCGAGCAGGAACATCAGTTTTGCGACGGTGCTCTCCATTGTCGAGTCGTAGCCGTTCACCGCTCCAGCCTGGAGTAATTGCAGCCCCGTTTCGTAACGATGCATTTCCACCGTACCCGTAGAGCATTGTGTCGTATTGACGATGATGACGCCGCGCTCGGCCAGTTCTTTCAAGCGGTTGAAGAACCATGGCTTCTGTGGCGCATTGCCCGAGCCAAAGGTCTTGAGGACTACGGCTTTCAGGTCCTTTTGATCCAAGATAGTGTCGATGATTTCCTGGCGCATGCCGGGGAAGAGGGTCAAGATGAGCAGATTGTTGTCCATCAGGTAGTGTGGCTGAAAACTGCGGTTGGGATCGGGTCGACGGATCAGGTGATTCTCGTATTTGATATGGATGCCGGCGTGTGCCAGTGCGGGGTAGTTGTACGAGCGAAAGGCATTGAATCCCTCGGCATTGATTTTGGTGGTACGATTGCCGCGGAGCAACTGATTTTCGAAGAAGATGCACACTTCGGGTACCATGGGCTCGCCAGCATGATTGCGAGCAGCTGCAATTTCGATTGAGGTCAGGAGATTTTCCTTGCCGTCTGTGCGCAACTGTCCGATGGGCAATTGCGAACCTGTGATGATGACGGGCTTGCCTATATTTTCGAGCATAAAGCTCAAGGCCGAAGCTGTGAAGGCCATAGTGTCCGTGCCATGCAGGACTACGAAGCCATCGTAGCGGTCGTAGTTTTCGCTGATCATCTCAACTATTTTCACCCAATACTTAGGCTCCATATCGCTCGAGTCGATAGGGCGCTCGAACATCACGGCGTCGATTTGATAGTCGAAGCGCTTGAGTTCGGGCACATATTGACGGAACTGCTCCCAGTCGAAGTTTTCGAGGGCACCAGTCTCAGGATTTTCAATCATACCGATAGTACCGCCGGTATAGATGATAAGTATTGAGGCTTTGCTGTCTTGAATCATATTGCAAAACTACTAAAAAAAAATGAGAATCAAGCATATATCGGTCTGAAAGTGATGATGGTTGTTGCGAATCAGTATAAATCTGGCCGGCAATATGTAGTAAATATCCTCAGATCAGGACGCTGCTGATGAGCCTGTGCGAAGCAGAAAGATCTGCAGTCTGCCGTGAAACATTGTTAAATAGCGTTAATGTGAATTTGGATTTCGGCGAAAAATGTTGTATCTTTGTAGTACAAATATGGGGAACTGCCTGAATACGGGTAGTTCCCCTTTGTTTTGCCCCATTTTTCATGAAAAAAAGGTTAGACCTTGTTGAAATTCCGCGCCGACTTTTTTGAAAAAGTCAAGGTTTTTTTCAAAAAAGCCCTGGGGTTGTATGAAAAGGTCCTTTTATATATTGTACGAGGTTAGACCTCGGTGTAATAAAAATCTAACCTTTCCTAAAAAAATATAAAATCCAGAGCGTGAAACATTCGAACCAAATGATGTGGGGACTGTCGGGTGATAGATGGTATCAATGCAACAGTCTCCATCTTGGTCGACTCTGAGCGAGATGGACTACAAGATGGAGACTGCGATAGGGTTGCCTTCGATTGCCGTAGGATTACAAATGCGATAGAAGTGATTGCAGATTTGATGTGAAAAGGCGTACGGCAATAGCCAAAAGGATGATGCCGAAGAACTTACGCATCAGATAGATAGTGCTCTTCGAAATGATCTCTTGCACGCGTTCGGTGGCCTTGAGTACTATGAATACGAAGATCATATTAATCATCAGACCAATCATGATATTGGGCGTAGCATATTCCGCACGGAGCGAGAGTAGCGTGGTGAACGTACCAGGACCAGCCAGCAGGGGGAATACGACGGGGATGAGTGTGGCTTCCTTGATGGGCCCCATGTTTTTGAAGATCTCGATGTCCAAAATCATTTCCAGCGCCATCAGGAAGATGACGATAGAACCTGCTACGGCGAAGGATTCGATGTCTACGCTGAAGAGTTTCAGGATGACGTCGCCGGCAAAGTAGAATGCTACCATCAAGGCGGTGGAGATGAGCGTGGCTTTGGTCGCATTGACGGGGCGCCCTTTTTCCTTGAGGTTGATGAAGATTGGGGTAGAGCCCAATACGTCGATTACGGCAAACAATACGATGAATGCGCTGAGCATTTGTTGCCAATTCAGGCGGGATAGTAAATATTCAAAATCCATATGGTTGAGGTTTTATTTTTCTTATTTATAGTAGCACTTGGCTTCCTGCTGTGTAGCCGAAACTGATCAATACCAGTTGCCGCCGTCGTCTTCTTCCTGTGTCTCGTTGTTTTGCTTCATGCGTTCCAACTCTTCGGGCGTGTATTCGTCCTCGTAGCGTTGCTCGATCACTTCGTCTTCGGTATCGAGTAGCAAGTCGGGAGAAATATTGAGCGGTGCAAAGTTCTTTTCATAGAACTCCTTGTATTCGTCAAAGCTATAGTAGGTGCCGAGCAACTCCATATTTCCCTTGGAAATGATGACGAGGCGCGCATCGCTCAGCTTCTTGTTGAGCAACGTTGATGTGTACAACTTTTGTACATAGGTGTGAGCTTCGTCAAAACTGTTGAAGCCGGCAATGCGGAACTGCGTGATTTCTTTATCTCGCTGTATCGAAAGATCAAAACCGCGCACCATGAAGCCGGTAAAGTTGAAGTGTGCCAGGTCGTATAGCAATTGATTGTCGTCCAGGCTGCCTGTGGGGTAGGCTACGATACAGACGTAGGGTGCAATACGTTCGGCAGAGAATTGCTTGGTCGCCGCAGCCTCTTCGCCGGCCTTGCGCGCCTCGCTGCTTCTGCGTGTCCACAGCGAGCCGATGTCGTAGACACCTTCGCCGATGGTGCGACCGCTTTCCAACCCCTTGACGATAAGACCGGCCATCTCGCTCACATCACTCTTGGGGAAGTCTTGCACCAGTTTCCTCAATTCTTCGATAATCTCCTCGTTTTCGGCACGTCCAATGCGGTTGAGGGCATGGACAAAGATGAACTTCGGACGATTCAGACCCAAGGGAAATTGCTGAGTGGAACGTTGGAAATTCTCTTCGACCTTGTCGCGCTCCTGTGCACGATAGGCGGCATAAGTCGCCGTGTAGAGCGAATCTTCTATCTCGCGAGCATAGCGTGCCGTATATTCGTAGTTCGGATCAGTGATGACGCGTGTCATAGCACCTTCGGGGTATTCTTGGGCAAGCAGGGCCTTGTAGTGTTCAGCCTTCTCTTTATTTCCCCAGCGGGAATAGAGCAGGAACAATTGGTAGAGGGCATCTTCACGTTCCTTACATTCGGGATAATCTGTGCAGAGGCGTGTCAGCGTTTTCGCCGCCAAGGGGAAATCTTCCAACT
This sequence comes from Prevotellaceae bacterium, assembly GCA_021153165.1. Classification (GTDB taxonomy): domain Bacteria; phylum Bacteroidota; class Bacteroidia; order Bacteroidales; family Bacteroidaceae; genus Alloprevotella. Next base: position 15,247 of record JAGKTZ010000029.1, on the reverse strand, counting down.
TGTCCTTTTCGATCAATCCTGCATTGTACAATCCTTCCTTGATGATGTTGTGAGCTTCCTGCTTCGCCTCTTTCGAGAATGGGATTTGCTTCAAATAGTATTCGCGATTGTGCGGATCATTCGCCAGCGAATCCTCGACAGATGTCGGGGCCTTTCTTTCGCCCAAAGCATCCAGACTATCTTGTAGTGCTGCCAGTGAATCTTCGGCGGCGTAGTCTATCTCGTCAGTATCGATTTGTGCCAGGACGGTCTTGTTCGAGCGGCGCCAGTCGTCTTCGTTTTTCCTCGCGCCCCAGGTTTGGCGGAAGTCCTGCTTACCTTGTGCCACGAGCATAGGATTGTAGAAATACCACTCCTTGCTTTGTCCCATCGCTGCATTGGCGCCTTGGTTGGCTTGGTTGCCTCCTGGGCGCACTGTGTTGCCTGCGTTTTCTGATCGGCGGGCATTTGCAGCCGAGTCTTCGCGTGCTTTCCTTTCCTCCTCTTCCTTGCGCTTCAACTCCTCGATCACGCGGTCGATGGCCTTGGTATATTCCGCCTCGGGCAGGGTGGAGAGGTGGAGCAAACTGTCTTGTAGAAAAATGGCGTTGGTGTGGGGCACCAGTTCGTCTAGCACTTTCGAACGATGATTGATCGCCTCGTAACCTTCAAAGTTCTTGTCCAACAAAGATATGGCTTCGGTGTAACAACCCTGCGCCTTGTCATAACGACCCATATCCCAGTAGAGCTCAGCCAGGCGCAGGACAAGCACACCCTTTTCTATACCATTACGCTTGCTTTCCTTTCTGCCCTTTTCATAAGCAGAAATCGCCGAGGCTGTGTCTTGTCCAGCCATGTGGATATTACCCATAGCGAAAAAGACTTGGTCTAGATATTCTTTGTTCTTGGAAGATTTCGCCATCTTCTTGAGGCGTTTGATCATTCCCGAAGCATTCTGACCTTCACTCAGTACTTCCGTTTGCATGATCTGAGCGTTGAACGAAAGTTCGTAGGGCGGACTGAGCTTGATGCACTTGCCCAGGGCTTTGTAGGCCTCTTGCGAACGTCCTTCCTTTTGGTAAATTTGTCCCAGGAGGAAGTAGAGTCGCGCTTTCTTAATCTTATTTTTCTCGGCGGCGGCAGCATTTGCCAAATAGGGTAGGGCGTCGGCAAATTTGCCTTGTTGTAATAACAAATCAGCCTTAGTTGCGTCTCTCAATATGCCGAGTGCTTTGTTCAAAGTGTCACGCTCTGCTGCCGACAGGCTTTCTTCTGCGTCGTAATACCAATCCAGTGCCGAGTAGCAGCGGGCTTGCCAAATGCGGGCTTCGTTGGCTACCAAGGGCTCGGCGGCATAGAGGCGCGTGATGTAGGAGAATGTTGCCGAGGCGGCGGAGAAATCACCCTTTTGAAATTGCGCTTTGCCCATCAATAACCAGGCGTTCTTCAGGAAAGGATTAAATTCCTTACGTGCCAAATATGCCTTCATCTTAGGTGTTTGTTTCTTTCCTGCATCTACCTGAGGGCGCTTCTTTATAGAGTGCAATTGTATAGATTTCTCACACTTTGTGATGGCGATGTCAAAGTTTGTGCTGCCAAGGGTAGCTGAACTTTCATTGCCCACCATGAACATAGGGATGATCTCAGTATAATTGTCCTTGTTGCCGTTCTCCTTTGTTTCGCAGCCCTTTTTGTAGGCCTCGTTCCCGTTGAAAAAGACATTATATCTCGTCGTGAAAGAATGCCAAAACCTTGAGCCCGCCGTATTCTTCTTAGTCGAACAGGCAGGAAGCAAGAGGCAAATCGCCAAAAGTGCTATGTATATTTTTGCTGGTTTCACGCTATCTTTTTAAAACGAGGTGTTAGTGCTTTTATTGTGCGGCAAACGAAATAGCCGAGTATAGATAATAGTATAATAGTAGGACCACAGGGCAAGTTTAATAGGTAGGACAACCACAATCCGCCGACACAAGCTACAAAGGCGGCGATAAATGAGCCGAAGATCATACCTCGGAACGAGCGGACGAATAGTCCTGCTGTACTTTGGGGAACTGAGAGCAACGAGATTACTAAGACTATGCCCACCATCTGAAGGCATGCCACAATGGTGAGACATGTGAGCGAAATCATCAAGGTTTCTATCCACTGGACGGGGAGTCCTTGTGTGCGGGCAAAGTCGCGGTCGTACGCTACGGCGATAATTGTGGATGAGAGTAGGGAAAATACTGCGCCGCAAACGAGTGTGAGCGCACCGGTCAGATATAAATCCATCTTGCTGATAGAAAGTATATCGCCGAAGAGATAGAGTGGCAAATCCGTCATAAATCCTGGCGTCAAATATACGGCTAGGATACCAATGCTCATACCTAGTGTCCACAACATGGCGATGGCGGAATCCTCGCGAACGTATCGACGCGACAAACCCTCGATAGCGAAGCCCGAGAGCAGGGCAAATCCTGTCGCACCCAGTAGCGGCGAGAAACCAAAGTAGGCGCCAAGTCCAACACCTCCAAGCGAAGCATGCGCAATGCCTCCGCCGACGATGACCATGCGCCGTGTCACGACGTATGTGCCTATCATCGCGCAAAGCATCGAAGCCAATAGCGCTCCGAGCAAAGAATGCTGGAAGAAAGTGTGGGTTAGTATCATAATTTGTGAACGGATATTATAACTTATGTGCTTGTCCGGATTCACGCAGTTCACCTACGATCATAATTACCTCGTCCTTGATGCCATCGGGCAGTTCGATACCGCGCAGATGCAAAGACCTCACCCAGCCTGCCACTTCTGTGCTACGCATAGTGTAAAGCACTTCGCGAAATTGGTCCGTCACTTCATCGGTGAAGGCGTCGGAGGGTACGCCGCGGAAGGCGTCGAGTTCTTCGTCCTCGTAGTATTCTACGTCTTTCGAAACGGCTGCCAGCAAACTTTCCTTTTCGCACGTCTCGTGTTGACCACAGCAGCCGTCCGCTGGAGCGGGTTGTATCTCGGGCATACGTTCCAGTTCGCCGCTTTCCACTTTCTGGCGATTAATATGGTTACGTATGAGCCCTGCAATGAAGGCTACGACGCACAAGACAACGAGGAGTAGGATGAGTATCTTCATAAATGCTATTGCTGTGAGAGTATGTTGCTATTGTATGAGGTTTATGCGGAAAATATTATTGCAAAATCACGCCGACCCGTTGCAAATCTTCCCAAAAGGTGGGATAAGATTTGTTGACCACCTCGGGGTGTAGGATTTTGATCCCAGGTTGTCGCATCGCGCAGGGAGCAATGCACATCGCCATCCGATGGTCTTCGTAGGTTGCAATTTCTGGTTGCGCCAGTGCGGCGGAGTTTTGTTGCTGCGGTTGATAAGCGATAGAAGAGGCTTCGGCTTCTAGCATAATGCCCAGTTTGCCTAGTTCCGCCACCAAGGCTGCGATGCGGTCGGTCTCCTTGATGCGCAAACTTTGCAGACCTGTGAAGTGGAAGGGTTGACGCAGTACCGCACAGGTGGCGACAAATGTTTGCGCCAAGTCGGGGAATTGCGAAAAGTCTACTTCCCATGTTGTTGAGGTGGGAGAAAATGCCTTTTTGGTCAAGGTTGCTCCTTCGTCATCAAAGCGTGTGTCGACACCCAAGTGATGGAATAAATCTTTCACAACGCTGTCGCCCTGCAAACTTTCTGCTTGTAAGTAGGGCAAGTGGATTTCTGCTTCTGCGTCGTTGCTTAGTGCCACCATCTCATACCAATAGGACGCCGCACTCCAATCTGGTTCTACGACGAACTCGGCCGTGCGAGAATAGCCGCCAGGTGCTACGCAAATGGTTTTGGCGTCGGTCCACGATGCCTTGGCGCCAAATTCGCGCATCAGTCCCAGCGTCATTTCGATGTAGGGGCGTGACGCAATGGTGCCTTCCAATTGCAAGCGGAGTCCGTCTCGTAGCATGGGTCCTACCATCAGTAGTGCCGAGATGTATTGTGAACTCACTTCGGCGGAGAGTCGCACCTCGCCGCCCTGGATATCTTTGCCTTTAATCAGGAGCGGTGGATAGCCCACCTGACCTGTGTAGGTGATGTCGGCACCCAGTGTCTGCAGGGCTTCCACTAATATAGAAATGGGCCGCTGCTGCATACGCTCTGTCCCGGTGAGTAAATGCTGAGTCCCACTTTGTGTCGCAAAGTAGGCAGTCAGAAAACGCATCGCCGTACCTGCTGCGCCGATGTCGACGGTTTCTGTGTCGTGCGTCAAGGCTTTGAGCAGCGCTTGTGTATCGTCGCAGTCAGACAAGTTGAGCACCTGTCGCCCACCCGAGAGGGCGGACAAAATGAGCGCTCGTGCAGCAATACTCTTCGAACCGGGGAGAGTGATTGTTGCACGAAGTTTTTCAGGGAAGGTTAATGAAAGTCCCATAAACCGTAGCGCTTGTCTAATTGTAGTTGGATGTCGCTTCTGTGAGTCGGAGAAAACAACTTCTTTGGATTGAAGAAAGCCGCTTCTCGCTTAGTTACGAAAGCCGCAGGTTTAACTCAAACCTACGATTTCGCCGTCCACGAAGTCGATATGGTTGGCTTGTGGCACCTTGGGCAGACCTGGCATGCGCAAGATGTCGCCAGCGATCGCCACGATCATTTCTGCACCAGCATTGAGCACGACATCTTTGATTTGCAAGCGGAAGCCTGTCGCTACGCCGTACTTCTTGGCATCTCCCGAGAATGAGAATTGCGTCTTGGCAATACATACGGGGAATTGCGACATGCCGTGTTCTTCTGCCAACTTGATGCGCTTCATTGCCGCAGGAGCAATGTCGATGCCGTCGGCGCCATAGATGGTCTTAGCCACCTTTTCGATTTTTGTGCGAATATTGTCGTCGTCGCTATAAGTGAATTGCAACGGCGCAGAGGGGTTGTTTTGGATAGCCTGTTCTACGACGTGTGCCATTTCCACTGCACCCTCGCCACCAAGTGCGAAAGCGTTGTTAATCACGAACGGCAAGCCCAAATCTTCTTCGCAGTGCTGGCGCAGGAGTGCCATTTCTTCGTCAGTATCCGTAGCAAAGCGGTTGAACACCACTACTACAGATTGACCGAAACCACGCAGGTTTTGTACGTGGCGGTCCAAGTTAGCCAGACCAGTACGCAGACCTTCCATATTAGGCTCTTTGATTTTGTCCAAGTCTACACCGCCGTGCATCTTCAAGCCTTGTGCTGTAGCCACGATTACGGTCAGGTCGGGTTGCAAGCCACTCTTGCGGCAGAGGATATTGTAAAATTTTTCCGCACCAAGGTCTGCGCCAAAGCCCGCCTCGGTAATCGTATATTCGCTGTTGGCCAGTGCCATCTTGGTCGCGAAGATTGAGTTGCAACCGTGGGCGATGTTGGCAAATGGTCCACCGTGTACGATAGCAGGTGTGTTCTCGGTAGTTTGCACCAAGTTGGGCTGGATAGCATCCTTGAGCAATACCATCACCGAACCAGCTGCGCCGAGATCTTTCACTGTGAAAGGTTTGCCTTCGTAAGTATAACCGAGCAGGATGTTTTCCACGCGGCGGCGCAGGTCAGCTTCATCGTTGGCAAGGCAAAGGATCGCCATCAATTCCGAAGCTGGTGTGATATCGAAGCCTGCTTGTTGAGTGATACCATTAGTCGCAGGACCCAGACCCGTTACGATGCTGCGCAATGAGCGGTCGTTCACGTCGAGCACACGGCGCCACAGGATTTCCTTCAGTCCGAAACCTTCCGCTTCGTGTTGATAGAGGTAATTGTCCAGCAAGGCTGCGATCATATTGTGGGCAGATGTGATAGCGTGGAAATCGCCTGTGAAGTGCAAGTTAATCTTTTCCATCGGCAACACCTGAGCATAGCCACCACCAGCAGCACCGCCCTTCATACCGAAGCAGGGACCGAGTGAAGGTTCGCGCAGTGCCACGACAGCACGTCTACCAATCTTGTTCAGACCCAAGGCAAGGCCGATCGAAACCGTAGTCTTACCGATGCCGGCACGTGTTGCTGTGATCGCGGTCACAAGGATCAATTTACCCTTCTGTTCCTTCATCAGGTGCAAGGGCAGTTTTGCGATATACTTGCCGTAGTGTTCCAGCTCGTCGGTAGGGATTTGCATGGTTGCGGCTACTTCGTCGATGTTTTTCAGCGTCGTGCTGTGAGCAATTTCGAGGTCTGTTTTCATATTTGATTTGATTTTTGTTGTGCAAATGTAATATCTATTTCTTTGCGAAGATAGCAAAATGAGAGCGGAGAGCAAAATTAATTTCTAAGAAATTAGCGAAATCGTATGAAAAGAGGAGACAGATGCTCACTGAGGTTGAAAAATGCCACTATCGTTTGCGAAAAATCCCCCGTATTTGATGTCGTGGCGAAATGTTAAAATGAGAGGGTTGATTTCTTAAATATTCTTAAAATAGCATTTGGTTTTTGCGCAAAAAAGTGTTATCTTTGTACTACAAAGTAGGGATAAGGTTCGAATAGCCTTTATCCCTTTATTTTTACCCTAAAAATGGCGAAAATTTCGCAGCATTTCGTGGTGAAAAAGGTCTAAGATAATTTGAAAAAGGTCTTAGGAAGTTTGCAAAAAACCTTGGGTAATTTTCACAAGGCTTTGACTTTTTTGAAAAAGGCTAAATCTGCGGTGGAAAAGGTAAGTTTGGATTCTTAAAAAAGCACAAATAAACTTAATTTGGCGTGATATGCTTTTCTGATTTTTACTTGGCGTCTCCGGTGTGATAGAAATAATAGTTGCAACACTTGGTCTGTGGTGAAAAAGTCGTATATTTGCGACATGTATAACTCTAAAATCAGGTTAATATGAACAAGTTGAAAGTGTTTGGAGTGTTAGCGGCTTTTCTGGGTTTTGTTGTGTTGTGCGTTTTGGTTTATAAATTTGGCCTATTTGTAGGTAAAGCAGATAAAGAATTAGATGGACAAGATGATATAGTAGCCACCACGTCGGTGGAAAATGATGTGCCAGTGAATGAAGAGGATAAAAAGCCTGTCGAAGATAAGACAGAAGAGCAAAAGTCTGTTGTGAAAGCTGGGCGCAATGACTGTCAGTTGATGGGGCTTAATGGCGATGTGAAATCAGTGCGCTTCGGTCTCGGAGATGCTGGGAGTGCGGATGATATGTTTACAGCTTTTTTTGATAAAGAGGGAAAGGTTGAGTCTGCAAAGAGTCCAGATAGTAGGGTGAAAGTTGAGCGGGGAATAAATAATGGCTATAAGTTTGTGCAATTTAATATTACAGAGACTGAATATGATCACACTGTTTATGTACAATTTGGTTGCAAAGAATCCGTTGCACGCCCAGATTATTTCAGTGTGACATCAGAGTCGGAGGGTATGCCTGATGTTTATACCTACTTATATGATTCGAAGGGCATGGTGACAGGTATAGAGCGTGAGTATTATGATGCAGGACTGCAATACTCAGATTTACATAAGGGCGACTCCATGGAAGACCTTTATGTGACATTGAAATATAAACTCGTAGCTCACTCAAATGATAACTTTGGAAATTGGGTAGCGAGAGAGTATAAAAATAGCAGAGGGGAGTACTTGTATGAGACTCGAGAGATAGAATATTACGAATAAATACACGTTTTGGAGAAAAATTGCATTTTTTTATTACAAAAATGATGTTTCTCCCAAAAAAAGTACTTATCTTTGCATCGGTTAGAGTGAGGGGCTTGAAAAAGTTCCTCACTTGTTTTTAAGTATCAAGCAGAATGATAGAAAAAAACTTAGTAAAAAATTACGTTGAAGAGTGGTTGGACGGAAAAGAGTATTTCCTGACCGACATCACCATTAGTACAGACAATCGTATCGTAGTGGAAATCGACCACGAAGAAGGTGTGTGGATCGAAGACTGTGTGGAACTGAGCCGTTTCATAGAGTCTCATTTGGATCGCGATGCTGAAGATTTCGAATTGGAAGTAGGCAGCGCCGGCATAGGTCAACCCTTCAAGGTGCTTCGCCAGTACGAAATCCACGTGGGCGAACAGGTAGAAGTCCTGGCCAACGATGGCAAGAAATTTGTCGGCACGCTGAAGGAAGTAGATGCTGGAAAATTCGTCGTGACTGTACAAGAAAAAGTAAAGGAAGAGGGTGCGAAGCGCCCAAAATTGGTAGACGTGGACAAAACCTTTGCTTATGCCGACGTGAAGTGGACTAAGTATTTGATAGACTTCAAATAATCAAGTGAAGAAGTAGGCCGGGAGACGAGTAAACTGGTCTGTCGACAACGATAGGACGGACTATTTGCTTGGGCCTTGTCTGCGCTTATCCTGTGTCTGGTGCCAATGGTGCACTTTGCAGGATAACTTTACATAGACAAAACAAAAAACAAAATATATTATGGCAAAGAAAAAAGAAGAGATGGTAAGTCTGATCGACACCTTCTCGGAATTTAAGGAAACCAAGAATATCGACCGCACTACTATGGTCGGTGTGTTGGAGGAAAGTTTTCGTGGCGTAATCGCTAAACTCTTTGGCTCGGACGAAAACTTCGACGTGATCGTAAACCCCGACAAGGGCGACTTCGAAATCTATCGCAACCGCGAAGTCGTAGCAGACGACGAAGTGACCGACGAGTTGAAGCAAATCTCGCTGAGCGAAGCACAACAAATCGACCCCGACTACGAAGTGGGCGAAGAAGTGAGTGAAGAAATCAACTTCGCAAGTTTCGGCCGTCGCGCTATCTTGCAATTGCGTCAGACCCTGGCAAGCAAGATCCTCGAACTCGAACACGATGCACTCTATAATAAATATAAAGACCGTGTGGGCGAAATCATCGCAGCAGAGGTATATCAAACTTGGAAGAACGAAACCCTCCTGATGGATGATGAAAACAACGAATTGCTGTTGCCAAAATCACAACAGATCCCACGCGATTTCTTCCACAAAGGTGACACTGTGCGCGCCGTGATCGATCGCGTAGACAATACCAATGGTAATCCAAAGATCTACTTGAGCCGTACCTCTCCCATGTTCCTGCGTCGCTTGCTCGAAGCAGAAATTCCTGAAATTGCCGACGGCTTGATCAACGTACACCGCATCGCACGCATCCCAGGTGAGAGAGCAAAAATCGCAGTGGAAAGCTACGACGAACGCATCGACCCCGTAGGCGCTTGTGTCGGCGTGAAGGGTGCACGTATCCACGGCATCGTGCGCGAATTGAATAACGAAAATATCGATGTCATCAACTTTACTCACAATCCTCAACTCTTGATCCAACGTGCTTTGAGTCCAGCTCAAGTCTCAAGCATCCAGCTCAACGAAGAGGAACACAAGGCCGACGTTTACCTGCGTCCCGAAGAAGTCTCTTTGGCTATCGGTAAGGGCGGTATGAATATCAAGCTCGCTTGTATGCTGACCGAATGTACTATCGACGTCTATCGCGAAGTAGATGGTAATGAAGACGAAGATGATATCTACTTGAACGAATTCTCCGACGAAATCGATCAATGGGTAATTGATTCGATCAAATCACTCGGTTTGGAAACCGCAAAAGATGTACTCAACGCTCCACGTGAAATGCTTATCGAAAAGGCAGACCTGGAAGAAGATACCGTAGACGAAGTGCTGAATATCCTCCGCGCCGAATTCGAAGACTAATAAGAAACAAGCAGAAAGCGCAGTGAGAGGGGATGGACAGGAGAGTACACCATCCAGGGACTCACCGCCATCGCACTATCACAAACAAAAACCTTACACAAACGAGAATGAGTATTAGATTAAATAAAGTAATCAAAGAATTCAACGTGGGCTTGCAAACACTGGTAGATTTCCTTGCCAAAAAAGGACATACCGTAAACGCATCGCCCAGTGAAAAGATCTCTGACGAACAATACGAATTGTTGCGTAAAGAGTTCGGCGCAGACAAAGACTTGCGCAACGAAGCAGAAAAAATGCTTCAAAGTAGACAAAAGGAAAAGGTAGAGAAAAAGGCAGCAGCCGAAGTGATCGAAACAAAGGTGCCCGAAGATCTTCGCCCACAAGTAGTGGTGAAGGGCTCTATCGACTTGAATCCTGCGCCCAAGGCTAAGGAACCTGTGGCAGAAGTGAAGCCTGAACCAAAACCCGAACCTAAGGCAGAAGCTGTCGCAGAACCTAAGGTAAAGGAACCTAAGGCGAAAGAACAGAAAGCCACTCCTGCTCCCGCTCCAGAAAAGCCTGCGCAACCCGCTCCTGCTCCTGTTAAGAAGGAAGAAACACCCGCTCAACCCAAGGCAAAAGAAAAACCCTCGGTGGAAGAACGTGCTAAAGCGATTGGCGAGGAAAATGATGGCGTATTCAGACTCCATCAAAAGGAAGAAATAGCTGCGCCAAAAGTGCTCGGTACTATCGACCTCTCTTCTATCAATTCGAACACACGTCCTAAGAAGAAAACTAAGGAAGAAAAGCGTAAGGAAAGAGAAGAAAAGATCAAGCAAAACCAAGGCGGCGGACAAGGTGGCGAAAAGAAGAAACGCAACCGCATCGGCAAGGAAAAAGTGGACGTCAATGCTGCTGCTAACCAACAAGGCGGCGGTGGCCAAAAACAAAAGCAAAACCAAGGCGGACAACCTAACGGCAAAAACGCACAAGGTCGCGGCAAAGATCGCAACCGTAAGCCAGCGCCAGTGGTGAAACCTGAAGTTTCTGACGAAGACGTAGCAAAGCAAGTAAAAGAAACCTTGGCACGCCTCACCAATAAGAACAAGGCGTCTAAGGGTGCTAAATACCGTAAAGAAAAGCGTGAGCAAGTTCGTGCACAACAAGAGGAACAACGCCTGGAAGAAAAGGCAGAAAGCAAAATCCTTAAGTTGACAGAATTTGTAACTGCCAACGAATTGGCCAACATGATGGATGTGCCCGTGACACAAGTCATCGGTACATGTATGAGTATCGGCATCATGGTAAGTATTAACCAACGCCTCGATGCAGAAACCATCGACATCGTAGCTGATGAGTTCGGTTTCAAGACCGAATATATCTCTGCCGATGTGCAAGAGGCGATCGCTGTGGAAGAAGACAACGAAGAAGATCTCTTGCCTCGCGCACCAATCGTGACAGTGATGGGTCACGTAGACCATGGTAAAACATCTCTGCTCGACTACATCCGTAAGGCAAATGTAATTGCCGGTGAAGCAGGTGGTATCACTCAGCACATCGGTGCTTACAATGTGACACTCGACGGTGGTCGCCACATCACTTTCCTTGATACTCCAGGTCACGAAGCATTTACTGCGATGCGTGCCCGTGGTGCTCAGGTGACGGATATTGCTATCATCATCATTGCTGCTGATGACAATATCATGCCTCAAACCAAGGAAGCGATCAACCATGCTGTGGCAGCTAATGTACCTATCGTATTTGCAATTAATAAGGTCGACAAACCAACGGCTAACCCTGAAAAGATCAAGGAATCGCTTGCTGCGATGAACTTCCTCGTAGAAGATTGGGGCGGTAAGTATCAAAGCCAGGATATCTCGGCGAAGCAAGGTATCGGCGTATCGGAACTGTTGGAAAAGGTCTTGCTTGAAGCTGAAATGCTCGAACTCAAGGCTAACCCCAATAGAAATGCTGTGGGTACAGTCATTGAATCTTCGCTCGACAAGGGACGTGGTTACGTGGCTACAGTACTCGTGTCAAACGGTACTTTGCGTCAAGGCGACGTGGTCGTAGCTGGTACCAACTATGGTCGTGTCAAGGCACTCTTCAACGAACGTAATCAACGCGTCAAGGAGGTTGGCCCATCACAGGCAGCAACATTGCTCGGCTTCAACGGCGCACCACAAGCAGGTGACCAGTTCAACGTGATGAGCAGCGAACAGGAAGCGCGCGAAATCGCCAACAAGCGCGAACAACTCCAACGCGAGCAAAGCCTGCGTACTCAGAAGATCCTCACACTCGACGAAATCGGTCGCCGTATCGCTTTGGGTACTTACAAGGAACTCAATATCGTTGTCAAAGGTGACGTGGACGGTTCTGTGGAAGCTTTGGCAGACTCGTTCATCAAACTCTCGACCGAAACTATCAACGTCAACGTGATCCACAAAGGCGTGGGACAAATCACCGAGAACGACGTTACCCTTGCAGCAGCTTCTCAAGCTGTCATCGTAGGTTTCCAAGTTCGTCCTAGCCAAGGCGCACGTCGTTTGGCAGACCGCGAAGGTGTAGAAATCCGTCAATACTCTATCATCTACGATGCTATCGAAGAAGCTAAGGAAGCGATGGAAGGTATGCTCGAACCAGTGATGAGAGAAGAAATGACCGCTACAGTTGAAGTACGTCAGGTTTACCACATCTCTAAGGTGGGCTACGTAGCCGGTGCTTACGTCATCGACGGTAAGGTGAAGCGCACCGACAAGGCACGTCTGATCCGCGATGGTATTGTCATCTTCACAGGCGAAATCCAAGCATTGAAGCGCTTCAAGGACGACGTCAAGGAAGTTACTACAAACTTCGAGTGCGGTATTAGCCTTGCCAACTGCAACGACATCAAGGAAGGCGATATCATCGAAACCTTCCAGGAAATCGCTGTTAAGCAAAAGTTGTTATAAGACATTACTGCAAGCGCAAAGCACACCGTATGGGGTGGCGGGAGTTTGACTAAATCCTCGCATCCGCTCGTGAAATGAAGCGCATCTCAGATATCCGTGTGATTGTGTCTGCCAAGCTATATAGTGGGGCAGGTGACCTGCCGGTCATCTGCCCCTTTGATTTTTTCTGGGGTAGTTCCCTGACTTAACTAAAAGAGATTGAAATTATGTACTTAGATATATTTATATGTGTCCTCCTGCTTTGGGCAGTGATCAGTGGATGGCGAAATGGTTTCGTCAAGGAGGCTTTTTCCACAGTCGGACTTATTGTCGGTCTGGTCTTGGCTGGTGTCGTTTATCTGTGTTTTGGCGAGGACTTTCTGGCTATAAAGGGCAGCGACACCAATATGGTGCTGTCCATCGGCGCTTTCATTTTGCTATGGATCTGCTTACCTTTGTTCCTGGGCCTTATCGCCAATATCCTGACCAAGGCTATCAAGGGTATGAGCCTGGGCGTGGTGAATAGTCTGCTTGGTGCCGGGTTCTCGGTGTTGAAGTTTGTACTATTAATCAGTTGTGTGCTGAATATGATGGCCAAACTCAATATTGCCGACCAGAAGATTATGGGCGACTCCGTCCTGCTTGAACCAGCCACAGCCGTACTGCCGTTTATCGACGAACAGACTGGGGTGACAGATAGTTTGGAAAACTACAAAGGCGTCGTGGAAAGAAAGATGAAAAGAGCGGCCATCGAGAAAATGATGGACGATGCCGACACATTGTGGGTGGAATTTAAGGACCAGCAACAAGACGCCACAGAAAATAATTAAGTTATGAATGAAACGAACAAAGCTATTCCGCGCGAGGAAATGAACAAAGAGGCGCGCGAGGCTATAGCAAAATCATACGAATACGGATTTACCACCGACGTGCAGACGGAAATCATCGATTGCGGTTTGAACGAAGACGTGGTGCGTCTGATCTCCGAGAAAAAGGGTGAGCCCGAATGGTTGCTGGAGTTCCGTCTGAAGGCATTCCGCTACTGGCAGACCCTCGAACAACCCGACTGGGCGCACGTCAACCTGCCCGAGATCGACTACCAAGCCATCTCCTACTATGCCGACCCCACAGCGAAGGCCAAGGATGAGGGCAAAAAGGAAATCGACCCCGAGTTGATGAAAACCTTCGACAAGTTGGGCATCCCCCTCGAGGAGCGCATGGCGCTGGCAGGCGTAGCCGTCGATGCTGTGATGGACTCGGTGTCGGTGAAGACTACTTTCAAGGAAAAACTCCAGGAGAAGGGCGTTATCTTCTCTTCGATCAGCGAAGCCGTGCGTGAGAATCCCGAACTGGTGCGTAAGTATCTCGGCACCGTGGTGCCCTATCGCGACAACTACTTCGCAGCCCTCAATAGCGCCGTCTTCTCCGATGGCTCCTTTGTCTATGTGCCGCGGGGCGTGCGCTGTCCTATGGAATTGTCTACCTACTTCCGCATCAACGCTCGCAATACTGGTCAGTTCGAACGTACACTGATTGTCTGCGACGACGAGGCCTACGTTTCCTACCTCGAGGGTTGCACAGCCCCCATGCGCGACGAAAATCAACTGCATGCCGCTATCGTGGAAATCGTCGTAGGCAATGATGCCGAGGTCAAGTATTCCACCGTGCAAAACTGGTACCCTGGCGATGCCGAGGGCCGTGGCGGTGTGTACAATCTGGTGACAAAGCGTGGACAACTCCGAGGTAAAAACTCGCGCCTCTCGTGGACGCAGGTCGAGACGGGTAGTGCGATCACCTGGAAGTATCCTTCGTGCGTCTTGATGGGAGATGGTTCGCAGGCGGAGTTCTACAGCGTAGCCGTGACCAATAATCATCAGGAAGCCGACACAGGCACAAAGATGATACACGTCGGCAAGAATACACGTTCGACAATTGTGTCGAAAGGGATATCTGCTGGTCGCAGTCAAAACTCCTACCGCGGTCTCGTCAAGGTAGCCTCGGGTGCTTCGGGCGCACGCAACCACTCCTCTTGCGATAGTCTGCTGCTCAGCGACACTTGCGGCGCACACACTTACCCCTACATCGATGTGCACAACAATGATGCCATCATCGAGCATGAAGCGACTACGTCGAAAATATCCGAGGATCAACTCTTCTACTGCTTGCAACGTGGCATTCCGCCCGAAGATGCCGTCGATTTGATCATCAATGGTTACGCCAAGGAGGTGCTGAACAAACTCCCCATGGAATTTGCTGTCGAGGCGCAAAAACTCCTCAGCGTCTCTCTCGAGGGCAGCGTAGGGTAACACTATATATATAATAGGCTTGTCCGCCTTTGGCAGGCGTGTTCGCCCGAGGCGGACAAGTCAGCCATAGGGTACTCGCCGCATACCAGCATACGACGTGACGGGACCTGATCCCTTCACGTCTTTTTTTGTATAATTGTCCGAGGCAGGTTCATCCGCTCGATGCGGAGTGGGGAGGGAGTGCAAGAGGTACAAAGGGGGACTGTCGCCTGAAAAAAAAGAAAAAAGTTTCAGTCGCTGAAAATGCCTGTGTTTATCGAATGAGTAGAGCGATTTTGAAATGTTAAAAAAATCTATTAACATCAATAAAGATGAAGACGCCTTTGGGCAGATATTAACTTTGCACATGTATTCGGTGATGGATTTTGAACGAAGCGTCGGAAAAAATCTATAAAAACGAATACAGCGTTCTTTGACTTATTGTACAACATTTTTATTAC
>JAGKTZ010000028.1 GCA_021153165.1 Prevotellaceae bacterium | reverse complement strand
AAATTGGAAAAATAGAACATTTTAAGCTGTCCGTGCTTGTCGTATTTTCGACCCGCTTTCCAGTTGAATGATTTTGCTTGATTTTTACCCCTCAGTTTTTGCGAAATTTTTTGACAAAAATCCTCTTCTCTGTTTAGCTCTCAATAATAGTCTGCTAGAACGTTTGTTGTTGATTTTGAAAAAACTCTTACGATAATTTGGCATAGTGCCCTCTTTTCACTACTTTTGTCAAAAGTTCAACACCGCCCTCTATTGTAACGCATTACTTGTGGCTGATGTAGTGAGATTACGTGTGTTGTCTATTACAATAAATGCTTGAACCTAAATCTAAAACAATATAAGTATGAAAGGAATTGTATTGGCTGGTGGTAGTGGTACGCGCCTCTATCCCATTACTAAGGGCATTAGTAAACAGTTGATCCCCATCTTCGACAAACCGATGGTGTATTATCCCATCTCGGTGTTGATGCTGGCGGGTATTAAGGATATTCTGATCATCTCGACTCCGCAGGATTTGCCTGCCTTCCGTCGTCTCCTGGGTGATGGCTCGGATTATGGGGTGAACTTCTCGTATGCCGAACAACCCTCGCCCGACGGACTGGCTCAAGCTTTCATCATCGGCGAAGAGTTTATCGGTGACGATAGTGCTTGCTTGGTCTTGGGAGATAATATATTCCACGGCAGCGGACTTCGTGCAATGTTGACTGCAGCAGTCGAAACGGCTGAAAAGGAAGGCAAGGCGACTGTGTTCGGTTATCGTGTGAACGATCCCGAACGCTATGGCGTGGTGGAATTTGACGCAGAGGGTCAGTGCAAAAGCATCGAGGAAAAACCTCAACACCCCAAGTCAAATTATGCCGTCGTAGGACTTTATTTCTACCCCAACAAAGTGGTCGATGTGGCGAAAACGATTAAGCCCTCGGCACGTGGTGAACTGGAAATCACGACTGTCAATCAGCGCTTCCTGGAGGATGGCGAATTGATGGTGCAGACTTTGGGCCGCGGCTTTGCTTGGTTGGATACTGGTACACATGATAGCTTGAGCGAAGCATCTACATTCATCGAGGTGATAGAGAAACGCACCGGTCTGAAGGTGGGATGCCTCGAAGGTATTGCTTTGAAGCAAGGATGGATAGACAAGGAGAAAATTAAAGAACTGGCGCAGCCAATGATCAAGAACCAGTATGGTCAATACTTGATGAAATTGGCAGAAGATGGACAATGATAACTGTGCTAAAAACCAGTCATTTGACGTTGTATATCTTTAGGAATAATAGATGCTATAATTTATAGGAAAGGTCTTGTTCCCCTGTCGCACAAATTTAATATCCTCACCCCAATAGTAGCGAGGGTGCATATACGTGCAAAGATGATGAAGAGTAATAAACGCTATCTTAGTTCTTTCCTACTTTGGACCCTCGTGTCGCTATTGTGCACCTTGCCACCACCACTATATGCACAAAGTGAAATAGATGTTGCTAAGTGGCAGTTTGATAGGATATATGATATACAGGATATTGACGCCGAACGAGATTATGTGATTAGCATCAGGGATTCGGTGAAAGATGGTGGTAAGTGGATATACAAAAGATTTGCTCTGTCTGCTAAAGCCAACAAGAAGAAACTTAAAGCTACAGTCATTGCAGAAATTTCTGATGGACATATTGAAACTTCTGATACGTCGTTGATCTGGCATTTCCGAAGAGATGAAGATAAGTGGCAACTCGTCTCGTCTCGCGACAACAGGTCTGTTTTGTCCCAAGGTACAGATTTGTGTACGACTGATAAGGGTGGTACAAAGTGGAATATAATCCCTGTAGGCGACGGTTCATTCTATTTCAGGAATGACACAGAAGGACGATGCCTGGGTACAAATATGACCTCGGGTACGTCTTGCTATTTCGGCTGTTACCTGAATGATTTGGTCAACGGCATGCATGCAGAAATATATGTCGAGTCAAATGATTTCGTTGAAAAGGGCACGGTGTCGCTGCCCGTATGTGATGCCCGTGTGGTATTAGCTGCTCGCGACTCCCTCTACACGATGGATGTGGACGGTAGAGTCGTGGCGCATCAGATACAGACTAAAACCTGCCAGGATGGTTGCGTTGCCAATGATGGTTCGCTCCCCTTGATGCAGTATAAATATTGTGAAAACAATAGTTTTGCATTGTATGATCCAACAGGCAACCCCCTGGACGAGAAATTCTGCATTGCCGACGAACCGTATGTATGGAGGGAGTACAATGGCTATATAGTTTCCGCTGACTCGACCGTGAGATATTTGGCAAAATCCGATGCAGGTATCAGTTTGATGACATTAGACGAGGCTTTGCTTGCCCATGCGATGCCGATTGGGATAAGCGTTGCAGGCGAGTCTGCAGCCTCCGATATTTCGTCTGACGGATGTATGACCTTGTCTGGAGCATGGAGTGCTGAGCGTTTGGCAGAACTGGACTGGACTGGTATCTCGGTGTTGGATTTAAGCAAGATGTCTTTGCCGCTACAACTTGCAGCATTCAAATATCGCGACCCTGCTGTCAACACAATTATATACGTCGCCAAGGCATCTGTTGCTGCAGTTCCACAGCATTGGTATTTCACTATATCGTGTGGCGATGAAACGGATTTTCAGTTAATTCGTGCAGCACATATAGTCGACAGAGCAGATTTGACCTTGCTCTACCCCTTCTATGCAGAAAGCGGCACCTTGACTTATTCACGCCAAATGAGTGATGATGGAGGATGGGAAACGCTATGTTTGCCCTTTGATTGCACAATGCCAGATGAAGTATCAGCAGGAGCATGCCTTTCTGTAGAAAATGGACAATTGCAGTGTGAGGCGATAAAGAAAGTGGAGGCAGGAAATGCGGTCTTAGTTAGAAAAAACGCTGATGCCAAATCCTCGAAAGCAATAGTTTGGACCAATGCGTCAGGATGGGTGACAGATGTGATCAATGTGAAGAATTGCTTACAAGGGACTTACACTCAGGTACAATACGACCAGTCGGAAGAGAGTAAGTACTTATTAGATAATGCTGGTATGAACTTTGTGCGTGTCAGGCCAGGAAGTACACTTTCTCCGTTTCGTGCAGAGTTGCACACGACATCAAGCACTATGCATTCGATATCACCTGTTGTCTCTGCTATAGCACAAAGTCATAAACCTCATCCTGTACCTGCAGTGCATTCGATTGATGGAAAAATGATGATAGATGCTATGACAAACGGAAACCAAATGTATTGCCCAACGGGAGTATATATCGTTGCAGGAAAGAAATTTTTGAAATATAAAAGATAGGAACAAAAATAAATTTAACTAAATAGACAATATATGACAATAGCAGTTGATTTTGATGGCACAATTGTTGAAGATCGTTACCCCCAGATTGGCAAAGAACGACCTTTTGCTGTTGCAACTTTAAAGCAGTTGATGAATGATGGGCATCACCTAATCCTCTGGACTGTACGTAAGGGCGAACGATTGGACGAGGCTGTGAAATGGTGCGAAGATCGTGGTGTGCGTTTCTTTGCAGTCAACAAGGATTTTGATGATGATGAGTTAGACCAGCTGCACCATTCGCGTAAAATCAAAGCAGATCTGTTTATCGACGACCGCTCTGTGACTGGGCTGCCTGACTGGGGAGTGATTTATCAACTGATATCGCAAAAAATGACTTTTGAAGATTACTTACATCAAAAGTTGACAGGAGAAGCACCTCGTAAAAAACGTAAATGGTGGTTTTAGGTCGCCAATAGATTGAAGTTGAGACAGAGTTGACCTTATGCTGATGAAATACGTGAACGTGTTTAGTAAATAATACTTAGTCTGGTATAAAATGAAGATTGCTACAGCCCAACAAATGGGCGAGTTGGATGCCTATACTTTAAGGGAAGAACAAATTAGTTCCATAGATTTGATAGAACGTGCTGCCGCTGCGATAGCGCGCGAGATTATTTCGCGTTGGGATATTGCTGTCCCTATAGTCGTCTTTGCAGGTCCTGGCAATAATGGCGGAGATGCGTTGGCTGTCGCTCGCTTGTTGATACAGAGTGGATACGACGTAGCAACCTATTTGATCAATCCTTCTGGGAAACTAAGTGCAGATTGTGCTATCAACAAGAAGAGGCTATCAGATTTAGCAGAAGTCAAATTTACAGAGATAAATACGCAATTCGAACCCCCCGTTTTGACTGAGCAGACTATCGTCGTAGATGGTTTGTTTGGTACAGGATTGCACAATGTGTTGAGTGGTGGATTTGCTGCTTTAGTGAAATTTATCAATGCTTCACCAGCTCAGGTCGTTTCTATAGATATGCCCTCGGGACTTATGGCCGAGGACAATTCTGCAAATGTTCGTGCTCACATTATAAGGGCAAATTATACTTTCACATTTCAATTGCCAAAATTATCCTTATTGCTTGCAGACACACAATGTTTTGTGGGAGAATTGAAAGTGCTTGATATAGGACTTTCTGCTTCTGCAATAGAAGCGATGGAGACGAAATATGAGATGGTCAACGAGGATTTTATTCACACCCTATTGAAGTCTCGGGATAATTTCGGACACAAGGGGACGTTTGGTCATGCACTTTTGGTCTCTGGTAAGTTTGGTATGGCAGGCGCTGCGATACTGGGCGCAAAGTCCTGTTTGCGTTGTGGTGCAGGCAAGGTGACGATTCATACTCCTCATCTCAACAATGATATACTTCAAATAGCTGTGCCCGAGGCTGTCGTATCTCATGATAAGCATCCTGAAAAAATCACACAAGCCATCCCCTCAGACTCCTTTGATGCCTTAGCGATAGGTCCAGGCATTGGTACGGATGGCGAGACCGCCTTGGCTTTCATAGAACAAGTGCGTCATGCCAAAGTGCCTCTGTTGATAGATGCAGACGGCCTTAATATTTTAGCCGCTCATAAGGGATGGTTGCAACAAGTTCCTAAGCAATCGATTTTTACACCTCATCCTTTGGAAATGCGTCGTATGGGTATACGTTCAGAGACCTCTTTCTCGACATTAGACGAAGCCCTGGAGATGGCCGCGCGCTACCAAATTTATATAATATTAAAGGGGCATCACACGGCTGTTTGTACTCCAGAAGGCAAAGCCTATTTCAACACCACAGGCAATGATGGTATGGCCACGGCTGGCAGTGGCGACGTTCTCACTGGAATCATTTTATCATTCTTGGCTCAGCAGTATGCACCACTGCATGCTTGTCTTTTAGGTGTATTTCTGCATGGCAGAGCGGGAGACTACGCTGCCATGTCGCAAAGTCAGGAGACGATGATCGCTTCTGATATTATTGATAATTTATATAAGGCCTTTAATTCCTTGAAGTCAATTCGTGCTGATAGGCGTATTATAAAGCCTGAAACGATTTCATTAAAGCAATAACTTGACAATATATAATATAGACAATCAAATATGAAACGGATCTTCCTTTTGCTCACTATTTTTGCTGCCTCGAGTGCTTTTGCTCAAACTCATGTGTCGCCCTATCGTCCAGGGGTGACAGCAGAGGGCATCACCTACTTTTTGCCCCAAACGGGATTCCATATCACGCTACGTGCTACAAAGAAGACGTACATTCCTGGCGAGTTTTACAAATATGCGCAACGCTACTTGCGCTTGAACGATGTCACGACCGAACAATATGACGTATGGACGCTTGATGAAGTCAAACTGGAACCCTTTGGTGTGGCAGATACGTCACGTGTTTATACGATCAAACTCAACCCCAAATCATCTGCACCATTGGTCACCTTGACCGATGATGGTCGCTTGCTTGCTGTCAATAAGCAAGTGGCGCAACCCCTGCCATTCGTGTTGCCCGAAGCAGAGCAGTTGGTCAGCACAGTATATGATGCCGACAATTATAAGACAGAGGAAATCCTTGCAGCCACAAGCATGATGAAAATGGCAGAGTTGACAGCCGAAGAAATCCTTGATATTCGTGAAAATCGCGCCCTGTTGGCAAAGGGGCAAGCCGACTTTATGCCTACGGATGGCGAGCAGTTGAAACTAATGCTTCAGAGTTTAGACGTGCAAGAGCAAGCATTGATGCAATGCTTTAAGGGCACAGAGACAAGCCAGCAGTTTGTTATGGCATTTGATTACATCCCTACCGCAGAGGTAACGGACCACATACTCTTCCGTTTCTCAAAGCATAAAGGCTGCGTTGATGCCGACGATTTAGCAGGCGAACCCTACACCATTACCGTGGAGAATCTGCACACACTGCCTGCTGTGCAACCAGCAAATCCAAACGCCAAGAAAGGCAAGGCGAAAGAAATACTTGATCTGCGCTACATCGTGCCAGAAAAGGTAAAGGTGACACTTTCTGGTGGTGGCAAAGTGCTCCAGAGTCTTACGACACCTTTTGCACAGTTTGGACGCGTCGAGCATCTCGGAGGAGACCTTTTCAACAAGAAGTTTACCACTCGTGTCACCCTTTCACCACTGAGTGGTGGTGTCCTTTCTATCGAGGGAGAACCAGTGAAGTAATTGTCGCTGTTCAGACCGACTTTTCACAAACCAAGACCTTTTTAAAATTTCGCGACGGATAATTTAAAAAAGGTCTTGGTTTTTTTGAAAAAGGTCTAACCTTTTTTCTTTAACGTTTTTCCAGTACAAAACAAACGCTACTTCCTGTGCTCCTTTCATAGGTGAAGTGAGTAAATTCTCCCTCTTGATACAGCTTCCAAATATTGTGAAATTTCTGATAAATGCTTATCTTTGTGCTCGATTTTATGAAATGCAGCGTCTTCGCCCTGTTATAATCGTGGCAGGGGAGATATAATATATAAATATGGTATCAGTCGAAAATTTATCTGTTGAATTTAGCGCGCGTCCACTCTTCGACGGCGTTTCGTTTGTCATCAATCCCAAGGATCGTATTGCTCTGGTGGGGAAGAATGGTGCAGGGAAAAGTACACTGCTCAAAATATTGGCAGGGATGCAGCAACCTACCGCAGGAATAGTAGCTGTGGCAAAAGGAACGACGATTGGTTACTTGCCACAAGTAATGGTGCTGTCTGACGAACGGACTGTGATAGAAGAAACCGAGACAGCCTTTGCACACATCCACGAGATGCAGCAACAGTTGCAACGGATGAACGACGAATTGTCTACATGTGAAGACTACGAATCGGCGGAGTATATGGAGTTGGTGGAGCGCTTTTCACACGAGACAGAACGCTACAATATGATGGGAGGAATGAATTATCGCGCCGAAATGGAACGCACACTCCAGGGCTTGGGATTTTCGCGAAATGACTGGGATAGACCAACCAAAGAGTTCTCTGGTGGATGGCGCATGCGTATAGAGTTGGCTAAACTCCTGCTTTGTCGCCCCGACGTCTTGTTGTTGGACGAACCTACCAACCACTTGGACATCGAGAGTATACGCTGGTTGGAAAATTTCCTTTCTCGTTCGGCTGGAGCGGTGGTGTTGGTGAGCCACGACAGGGCTTTTATCAACAATGTCACACAACGTACGCTGGAAATTTCGTGTGGAAAAATCACTGACTACAAGGTGAAGTACGATGACTTTGTGCGTTTGCGTGAGGAAAGACGCGAACAGCAACTTCGTGCTTATGAAAATCAGCAGAAGGAAATTGCAGATATCAAAGACTTCATAGAACGCTTTAGATATAAACCTACCAAAGCCGTACAAGTACAGAGTCGTATCAAGCAATTAGAGAAAATCGTGCCTATCGAAGTAGACGAGGTGGACAATTCGTTCCTGCATTTGAAATTTCCCCCTTGCTCTCGAAGCGGAGATTACCCTGTGATTTGCGAAGATGTGCGCAAGGATTATGGCCAGCACTGCGTCTTCAAAAATGTCAACTTGACCATCGAACGTGGTGAGAAAGTAGCTTTCGTAGGTAAGAATGGCGAGGGGAAATCTACTCTAGTGAAGTGTATCATGAACGAGATAGAGCACGCAGGGCATTTGAAATTGGGACATAATATTGAAATCGGATATTATGCCCAAAACCAGGCGCAAATGCTCGACGGCGAATGTACCGTCTTTGATACCATCGACCACGTGGCCAAGGGTGAAGTAAGATTGAAGATTAGAGATATTCTTGGCGCCTTCATGTTTGGCGGAGAAGCTTCTGATAAAAAGGTAAAAGTCCTTAGTGGAGGCGAACGTAGCCGCCTGGCGATGATAAAACTCCTGCTTGAACCCGTCAATTTCCTTATCCTGGACGAACCGACCAATCACCTGGATATGCGCACCAAAGATGTGCTGAAAGAAGCCATTCGTGCTTTTGACGGTACAGTGATTGTCGTGAGTCACGACCGAGACTTCCTGGATGGCTTGGTAACGAAAGTTTATGAATTTGGAGGAGGTCAGGTGCGCGAGTTTATTGGTGGTATTTACGAATTCTTACAGAAAAAAGATATCGATACACTTGAGGAATTGCAACTGGAGGAACTTTTGTCTCAACCCGAGGCTGGAGGAGATGCTACGCTTTTCCAAAAATATGCTGCCATTCAACAACAAATCGCCGAAGCGGAGCAAGCATGGATGGAAGCCGAGGAAGAACTCGCCGAACTGCAGAGCTGAGCGCAATTTTGAGAAAAAGATGATTTAAGATAAAAGTATTGCAATAAACCATAATATCACATAACCATGAAAATGTATTCACTATTCGCCGCTATGGCACTATGCACAGGCAGTGCGGTGGCACAAGGTCAATTGTCGTCGGGTATCGACAAGGCTAATATGGACCTGACCGCTGACCCAGGCAAAGACTTCTTTCAATATGCAGCAGGAGGTTGGATGAAATCTCACCCTTTGACCGCAGAATATTCACGCTTTGCTCAGTTTGACGCTTTGCAAGAAGTAAATCGTGAGCAAATCAAAGTCTTGGTCGAAGAATTAGCTCAAGGTCAACACGCACAAGGCACCCTGGAGCAAAAGATCGGTGGTCTGTATCGTCTGGCTATGGATGAAAAGCGCCTGAACGACGAAGGCTTTGCACCAATCCGCCCTTTGTTGGAAAAAATCGGTGCAGTAAAGACCCAAAAGGAGTTTCAATATTGCATGGCAGAGTTGAAGCGCAAAGGTATCGGTAGCTTCTTCAGCGTATATTGTGGCGCAGATATGAAAAACTCTAAGAAGAACTTGATGCAAGTTTCTCAAGGTGGACTTTCGATGGGCAACCGCGATTATTACCTTGACCAAGACGAACGTACCAAAGGCATTCGCGAGGCTTACCGTAAATATGCGCAAAGTTTGTTTGAAAAGGTAGGTAATACCTCTGAGCAAGCGCTGCAAAAGGTAGAGGCTCTGATGAATATCGAAACCCGAATAGCAAAGGTGTCTTACACTCCAACACAACTCCGTGATGTGGAGAATAATTACCATAAGATGTCCTACACGCAATTACTCAACGACTATCCTGGGATTGACTGGGGTACTTATTTCTTTGTGCTCGGCGTGCCTACATTTAATGAAATCAGTGTCGACCAACCAGAACCGATCAAGGAGGTGGCGCAGATTTTGAACGAAAGCAAATTGGAAGACCTTAAGGCTTACTTGGAATTCAAAGTTATCAACGATGCGGCAAGCTATATGTCCGATGATTTCCGTGCTTTATACTTTGATTTTTTCAACAAGACTATGAAAGGTGCCGAGATTGATAATCCTCGTTGGAAACGTGCCTTGAGTGCTGTCGAAGGTGCTTTGGGTATGGCCGTAGGTCGTATGTATGTAGAAAAACACTTCCCCGAATCGTCCAAGACACGTATGGTGCAATTGGTGAAAAATCTGCAAGAAGCGCTCGGACAACGTATCGACGCACAAGTGTGGATGAGTGCTGAGACAAAAGCCAAAGCGCACGAAAAATTGAATACTTTCCACGTGAAAATTGGTTACCCCGACACTTGGCAAGACTACTCGGCGTTGACAATAGATGAAAGCCTCAGCTATTACGAAAATATGATGGTAGCTTCAGAGTTTAGTCTGCAAGATCATTTCCAAAAGCGCGTCAACAAGCCTGTGGATCGTGATGAATGGTTGATGACACCTCATACCATCAATGCTTATTATAATCCTACGACCAACGAGATTTGTTTCCCCGCAGCTATTCTTCAGCCTCCTTTCTTCAATCCTAATGCAGACGATGCATGCAACTATGGCGCTATTGGTGTAGTGATTGGTCACGAGATGACGCACGGATTTGACGACAAGGGTAGCCTGTTCGACAAGGACGGTAATTTGAAAAACTGGTGGACAGAAGCTGATAAGCAGAAGTTTGCTGAGCGCACCAAGGTAATGGAAGATTTCTTCAACAAGATTGAAGTGTTGCCCGGCATGTTTGCAAATGGTAAATTGACCCTTGGAGAAAATATTGCAGACCACGGTGGTTTGAAAATTTCCTACCAAGCCATGCAAAATGCGATGAAGAAAAATCCTATGCCAGTGATGGATGGTTTCACAGCAGAGCAACGTTTCTTCCTGAGTTACGGTGTGATTTGGGCAAACAATATTCGCGAACAAATGCTACGTCAGCTTAATAAAGTAGACCCACACAGTGCAGGTCGTTGGCGTGTCAACGGAGCGCTTCCCCATATTGAAGCGTGGTACAAGGCTTTTGATGTGAAAAAATCAGATCCTCTCTATTTGCCAAAGAAGCAGAGACTGGATATTTGGTAATATTAAAATCAAGGAGGTCGTAGGTGTGAGTTCGTGGACTATACGGATACACTTGCGATCTCCTATTTTCAAACGACTCTCTCCAAATACTAATAATGATATATCTACCCAAGGACCTTCCTACAGTGGAGCAACTGCTCGCCAATGGCTTGTCTGTTGCCGAGTGGTATACCCTGGACGAAGCGATAAGGATGCCATCGGCAAAGCGTATACTTTTCCTTAATATTATGCCGCAGAAGCAGGTGACAGAGTTAGACATTGCACGTACTTTGGCACAAGGTGAATGCGATGTGTGTTTACTGCCGATGAAGATAGCAGGGCAAACGTATAAGACAACGCCGCAGGAATATGTAGAACGATTCTATACCGACTTTGAGCAGTTTGCCCCGTATTATTTTGATGGACTAATTATCACTGGTGCTCCTGTCGAGCAAATCCCATTCGAAGAAGTACGCTATTGGCGCCAATTGCAACAAATCATGGATTGGGCAGTGACTCACGTACACTCTACCTTGTATATCTGTTGGGGCGCGCAGGCAGGATTGTATCATCATTATGGTGTGCCTAAATATGGTTTGCCAGAAAAAAAGTTTGGTATATTTCTTCAAACCCAGATAGAAAAGAATACCCCACTCATGCAAGGTATAGACAATCCCTTCCCTATGCCGCATAGTCGCCATACAGAGATACGCAAGTCTGACCTGCTCCATTGTCAATCAGATTTGCTTTTGTTGGCAGAAAGTGAATCTGCAGGTGTGTCTATTATTGAAGGTAGCAAAGGTCACGATGTTTACATTACGGGGCATCTGGAATATGAACCCTATACTCTGCACAACGAATATCAACGAGATTTGTCCAAAGGTTTGCCGATTCACATGCCCGTCAATTATTATGTGAATGATGATACAAGTCAAGGAGTGGATTTTAGTTGGAGAAATTCGGCTGTTTCATTCTATTCCAACTGGGTGAAGTATTATTGTTCGACTGCCCTGTGATGTTTTCTGCTTGTTTGGTGATGGATTTTAAAGTTTTTTGGACAAAATAATATCGAGTTTTACTTCAGATAAAAAATCAGAAAGGTGCGTATAAAATAAACCAAGACCTTTTTGAAATTTCGCGACGTCTTGTTTGAAAAAGGTTAGACTTTTTTTTAACGAGACGTCGCAAAATTTTTAGGCGGTAAAAAGCGGTGTTGAAAATGCCTGGGTTAATAATCAAAAAAGTGGGCAGGGTGGACAAAAAGTGGAGTGGCGATAAAAAAAAGAGCGGTAGAAATCGTGTGACTCCTACCGCCCGCTTTATGAGATTTTACAACTACATTTCTTTCTTACTACCCTTGAATGCAAAGATAAATGTTACGGCTACAAAGAGAGCGAATCCAGCAAAGATGAACCACGCCGATTGCCAGTCGCCAAGGAGATAATTGCCTTCCCATTGGCAGAAATGATCTACCACTTTACCCGCTGCCAATGTGCCGATTGTGGCACCGAGACCATTGGTCATCAGCATGAATAGGCCTTGGGCAGAAGCGCGCATGCTTGGTTCGCATTCTTTGTCTACAAACAAACCGCCCGATACGTTAAAGAAGTCGAATGCTACGCCGTATACGATGCATGACAGAATAAACAAAATGACACCAGGCATAGCAGGACTGCCCAATCCGAAGAATCCAAAGCGCAATACCCAAGCAAACATCGCAATGAGCATAACGGTCTTGATGCCGAAGCGCTTCAGGAAGAATGGAATCAAAAGGATACACAATGCTTCAGCTACTTGCGAGATAGATACAAGCAGGGTGGCATTGTTGGCAGCAAAGGTGTCAGCCATTTCGGGTATGCCCGAGTAACTGGTGATAAATGGTGTGGCATAAGCATTAGTCACCTGTAGACACATTCCTAAAAGCATAGAGAATATGAAGAATATTGCCATCTCTTTGCGCTTGAACAATTTGAAGGCATCCAGACCAAGCATTTCGCTCAAGTTGCGATTTGGTTTTTTCTCAACGGGGCATTGAGGCAATGTCATACAATAGACAAACAAGAGGAGGCCAAGTACACCAGAAACCATGAACTGCATCTGAGTATATTGGAACTTGTGTGCATTACTGCCGAAGGTGAAGAGAAATTCTCCGCCTTCCCACACTGCACAGTTGACAAACCACATCGTAGCAATGAATCCCACGGTACCAAATACGCGGATGGGTGGGAAATGTTTCACTGTGTCCAGTCCAGAATTCTTCAGAATTGTAAAGGCTGCGGTGTTGGACAGTGCCAACGTAGGCATGTAGAAAGCTACACTTAGGGTGTAAAGTGCTATGAAAAGTGTCTTGTCGGGCATCGCTTGTGTGCTACCCAAATAGCAAAGCGAAAGCATCGCTGCACCTGCTATTAGGTGGCAGATACCAAGGAGTCTTTGTGGTTGGATAAACTTGTCTGCCACGATACCCATTAGTGTAGGCATGAAGATAGACACTATACCCTGGATGGCATAGAACCATGAAATTTCAGCACCCATTCCGGCTTTTCCAAGGTAGTTGCCCATTGACGTGAGGTAGGCTCCCCACACGGCAAACTCGAGGAAATTCATTACCGTCAGGCGGAATTTGATAGAATTTTGTTGCATAACTTATTATATATTTATTGTGTATTATTCTTTCGTACTATGTCGTTTTATTGCTTCCTCCAATTCCTGTGCATCTGCTTTTTCGATGAAAATAGTCGTGATGGTGTTGGTCGTATCTGTGATATAAATGCGAGGAATCGTGCTCGATGCAAAAAGCGAAAAGACGCTACGGTCAGTTTGCGCGGAGTAGGGGATGCTGAGCTGATGCTTTTCCCAATAGGCAGCAACTTCCTCGTCTGTTTGTTCTCTACTGATGCAGACGAAACGTACTTCTTTCCCATATTTCTGATACAAAGATTCAACGACAGGCAGTTCGCGCTGGCAGTCGCCGCACATCGTGTGGAAGAACACGAGTACCGTTGGCTTGCCTATTAGATCATCTGTGCTCAAAGAGTCGCCTTGCGAAGTTTTTATCGTGAAAAAAGGCAATTTGTCGCCCACGTGAATCGTTTCGGAGTCGGGTTCTGTGTTTTCTATCACAGACTCGCAAGAATAGAGTGGAAGTGTGGTAGAAAATAAGACGGTGATGATGAAAAAGAATTGAGCGAATCGCTTCATAGCAAGACTATATATTAATAATATGAGGTATAGTTGAAACTTTCCCCGCAAAGGTACATTTTTTTATAAATATATAGCAGTTTACCCTCGGTCGAATCTCAAATTTTATTGTATTTTGTAATATGAAGTGTAGGATTTTGGGCTTTGTGCCGATTTTTTGTGAGAAAACACCGAGATATTTTAAAAAGTTTATAGGCAAGAATGTTTTATATCACAAAAAAAATGTATCTTTGCAGCCGCTATGCAAAGTGCGAGTGAGATATTAATAGACTTAAGACAGGCTTCTAAATCAGAAAGTGCCCTTCAGATTTCATTGTCCGACGACTTCTTCACAGCGATTGGACAAGATGAAATTTCGGGCGGACACCTGGCGGTAAATATCCTGGTTAGGGAGCAAGCTTATGAATGCTTCGTAGTAAATCTGTCTGTTGAAGGCGAGGTGACAGTACCTTGCGACAGATGTATGGAGGCTCTAGTGATGCCTATCGAAGCTGAAGGTGATGTCAAGGTTTATGCCGGTGATAGCGACTATGTCACCGACGACGATGTCAAAACTCCTATTGGTGGTGGATATAAGTATGATCTCGCATGGGATATATTTGAAACCACCTTGCTCTCGCTCCCTCTCCAGCGTGTGCATGATATTGAGGACTGCAACCCAGAAATGGTGGCGATGCTCAGTCGTGAGGACGATGAGGAAGAGGATGATTGAAAGCAGAAAGCTGGCAAAAGAGAAATAATAACTGAAATTTATTAACAATAAAAAATAAACAAGTAAAATGGCACATCCTAAAAGAAGACAATCGAAGACCAGAACTTTGAAGCGTAGAACTCACGACAAGGCAGTAGCACCTACGCTCGCAATCTGTCCTAATTGTGGCGACTGGCACATCTACCATACAGTTTGCTCTACTTGTGGTTACTACCGTGGTAAGTTGGCTATCGTAAAGGAAGAAGTTGCTGAGTAATTGAAAAAAGAAAAGTAAAAGGAGAGCAGTCGTGAGAATTACGACGGTTCTCCTTTTTAGTCTTTTTAATGCGTGGGTGGCGCTTTTCTATGGTGTCGATTCATCTATACTTTATTTAGTCTGATTCAGATAAGTCGATGCACATAAAAGTTCACCGCAAAAAGGATTAACCATGGAAAAGATTAATGCTGTAATTACCGGCGTCGGTGGTTACGTGCCAGAATATATACTTAACAACGAGGAATTGTCCCGTATGGTCGATACGACCGACGAATGGATTATGACGCGTATTGGTATCAAGGAACGTCGCATCCTGAAGGAAGAAGGTTTAGGCACAAGTTATATGGCGCGCAAAGCTGTGAAGCAACTTTTGCAAAAGACCAATACTGATCCTCAGGAAGTGGACTGCTTGATCGTAACGACATCTACTCCCGACTATCATTTCCCTTCTACCGCATCAATTGTAGTAGGCCGTCTTGGTATGCAGAATGCTTATGCGTTTGATATGCAAGCTGCATGTTGTGGTTTCCTATATGCAATGGAAGTTGCTTCAGGATTGATTCAAAGTGGCCGTTACAAGAAAGTCGTAGTATGCGGTGCTGACAAGATGTCGAGTATGGTAGACTACACGGATCGTGCTACTTGTCCAATCTTTGGCGATGGTGCTGGCGCTGTGCTTTTGGAACCTACTACCGAAGAATATGGTTGGATGGATTCTCACTTGCGCACAGACGGACATGGTTTGCCATTTTTGCACATGAAGGCGGGTGGTTCGGTTTGTCCTCCATCTCATTTTACAGTGGCTAATCGCATGCACTACGTCCATCAAGAAGGTCGCACCGTGTTCAAGTTTGCTGTGACCAATATGAGCGATTCTTGCGCTTTGATCGCAGATAGAAATGGTTTGAACAAGGAAAATATCGCTTGGGTATTGCCTCATCAAGCCAATCTCCGTATCATCGATGCTGTAGCCAACCGCCTCGAAGTTCCCATGGAAAAGGTAATGCTCAATATCCAGCGCTATGGTAATACTTCGGCAGGTACTTTACCCTTGGCACTTTGGGATTATGAGTCGCAGTTGAACAAGGGAGATAATCTCATCCTTACCGCTTTTGGCGCAGGCTTTACTTGGGGCGCAGCGTATTTGAAGTGGGGTTATTAATCATAGAAAAATTAGAAAATCAATGCACAAAGCCGGATTTGTAAATATTGTAGGTAATCCCAACGTAGGGAAATCTACACTGATGAACTTGTTGGTGGGCGAGCGTATCTCTATTGCTACGTTCAAGGCACAAACTACGCGCCACCGCATCATGGGCATTATCAATAGTGATGAGGCTCAGATTGTATTTTCAGATACCCCGGGTGTATTGAAACCTAATTATAAGTTGCAAGAGTCAATGTTGGCTTTCTCAGAATCCGCTTTAGAGGATGCAGACGTATTGCTCTATGTGACAGACGTCGTAGAAAAGATAGACAAGAACGCGGACTTCTTGCAAAAGGTGACCAAACTGAATGTCCCCATTCTTTTGGTGATAAACAAAATAGATTTGTCCAACCAAAAAGAACTGGAGACTCTTGTGGAGCAATGGCATGAGGTTTTGCCCACTGCTGAAATATTTCCTATCTCAGCTACAGCGAAATTTAATGTAGACAATTTGCTCTCACGCATCAAGGAATTATTGCCCGAATCACCGCCTTATTTTGACAAAGATCAGTGGACCGACAAACCCGCAAGATTCTTTGTCACAGAAATCATTCGCGAAAAGATTTTGCTTTACTATGACAAAGAAATTCCCTATGCAGTGGAAGTCGTAGTGGAGCAGTTCAAGGAAAAAGAGAAGAGCATTCACATCAGTGCCATTATCTATGTAGAACGTGATAGCCAGAAAGGAATTATCATCGGTCACCAAGGCGTGGCGCTCAAGAAGGTAAGCACCGAGGCACGCAAGACACTTGAAAAATTCTTTGAGAAAAGCATCTATCTCGAAATATTTGTCAAGGTAGACAAAGACTGGAGAAGCAGTTCACGCCGCCTTGAAGCCTACGGTTATCAGCAAAATTAAGTTTATAGATTGACGAGTTGACAAAATGAAAAATTGGTGAGTTTACTTGTTTACTCTCAACTTGTCTACAAGTTTACTTTTCTCAAGTCTACTTGTTTCCACGTCCACTTGTCTACTTATTCAAATCATAAGAATATGTCTAAATTAGTTGCAATAGTGGGTCGCCCCAACGTGGGTAAGTCCACACTCTTCAATCGTCTGACCGGTACACGCCAAGCCATCGTAAGTGATGTGGCTGGTACGACTCGCGACCGCCAATATGGCAAGTGCGAGTGGGTAGGTCGCGAATTCTCGTTGGTAGATACTGGTGGTTGGGTAGTCAATTCTGACGATATTTTTGAAGAAGAAATCCGCAAGCAAGTTTCCCTTGCTACAGAAGAAGCAGACCTGATCCTCTTCCTCGTCGATGTCAAGAATGGCGTCACAGACTTGGATATGGCTGTTGCTTCTATTCTGCGCCGTGTCAAGTTGCCTGTACTCCTTTGCACAAACAAGACCGACGACAATGCCGACCGTTATGGCGCTCCCGAATTCTATAGCCTTGGTCTTGGCGATCCTATCTGTGTCTCTGCAGCAACGGGTAGCGGTACGGGCGAATTGCTTGACTTGATCGTAGAAAACCTTGGCGAAGAAAAGAAGATGGATGAAGAAGAAGCACGCATCCCTCGTTTCTCTGTCGTTGGTCGCCCCAACGTAGGCAAGAGTAGTATCATCAATGCATTTATTGGCGAAGATCGTCACATCGTCACCGATATAGCAGGCACTACACGTGACAGCATTTTGACCCGTTATCAGAAGTTTGGATTTGACTTCCACTTAGTCGATACAGCAGGTATTCGCCGCAAGAACAAGGTTACCGAAGATTTGGAATTCTATTCTGTGATGCGCTCTATCCGTGCTATCGAAAATTCAGATGTTTGTATCCTCATGATTGATGCTACACGTGGTATCGAAGGCCAGGATATGAATATCTTCCAGATCATTCAGCGCAACAACAAGAGCCTGGTCGTAGTAGTCAACAAGTGGGACTTGGTGGAAGACAAGTCGCAAGCGGCTATCGACACCTTCCGCAATGCTATCTATGATCGTATGGCGCCATTTACCGACTTCCCCATTATCTTTGCTTCGGCGGTGACTAAGCAGCGCATCTTCAAGGTGCTCGAGACGGCGCAAGAAGTGTTCAACAACCGCAAACGTCACGTCAGCACAGCTAAGTTGAACGAAGAAATGCTTCCACTGATCGAAGCCTATCCTCCACCTTCTATCAAGGGTAAGTACATCAAGATTAAGTATTGTTCGCAGCCCACAGATACGCAAATTCCTACTTTCGTATTCTACGCCAACTTGCCACAATACGTCAAGGAGCCCTATAAGCGCTTCCTGGAAAACAAGATTCGCGAGCGTTGGGACTTCTGTGGCACACCCATCAATATCTTTATCCGACAGAAATAAATCGCAGCGTAGCGCATGTGTGAAATAGTATATCTGGAAATGTAGCCTATCATAGGGCATATTTCCAGATATTTTGTATAGAGTATAGATACTTTACTTAAATAATTGTGAAAAAAGTATCAAAGGTTTTCTTCAACAAAATTTGGAGAAAGATTTGTGAAATTGCTGCAAATAAAAAGCCAAGGCTTTCTTGAAAAAAAGTCTAATGTTTTTTTAACGAGGCGTCGCGAAATTTTTACAAGGTCTTGACTTTTTAAATCCTATCATTGTCTGTCTTTTTTTAAAACTGATCTTTGGATGGAATAGGGCGGTATTGTCGAGGAGGGATGCATTAGTAGTCGATGTCTATTACCTTGAATCGCTTGTTGAAGGTTAAATCGACATCGCCAGTCAGGTCTACTTCATAAAACGAACGCACCTTTTCAATCTTCAGTACTTGTGCGCCAGCGTGATGTGCGTTGACATAATCCCTTATTTGACTTGGTACAAGTTCGGCAGGGATGGCGGTGTGCCGACCGTCAATTTCGGTCCATGCGCCTTGCTTGTTGAATTCCAGGGTGACGCCGTTTTCCAGGACTACGTCGTAACTTCTTTCCAACGACTCGTACTTAGCAATTTTGATTTTAATACCCGAGAAATGCTTGCTGAGTATTTGCTGAGCAGCTTGAGGCAGTTGGTCGGGGCTGATGGGGCGGTCGTTGAATGCAAAGGCCGTTTGTGCCGAAATAAAACATACAAATGCGAGGGCGAGGTTTCTTAAATTCTTTTTCATATTCATTACTTTTTTAGATTAATATTCTATTCTTTTCTTGTTTCTGAGAGCAAAATTATGGTCTAAATCTGAAATGAATCTGAAAAATGCTGATATTGCGATATTTTTTTATTTTTTGTTGTTGATGCGCATTTGTGGGATAGGGTGGAGGGTTTTCTCCAGCGCTATTACTGCGCTAATATACAAAGAGGATGTGGCACGAATGAACTTGCCACATCCTCGAGTATAGACTATTCTGAGGAATATTACCTTACCACCTTCTTCTGTCCATCAATGATGTAGATGCCAGGAGCAGTGACTTTGTCGAGGCGACGACCGCTGAGGTCGAAGATGCCCTTAGCCTTGCTGCTGTCGGTAGTGATATGACCGATACCTACCAAGCCGTTTTCGAAGACATAGAGCAACTTGTCGTATTTCGCTTGGAGGTTGGCCAATGCTGCAGACATTTCTTCGGCAGTAGCAGCCATGTTTTCGCTGACTTGACTTGATTGGAACATTTGGTCGGCAGCAGCGATGTACACTTCTTCTGCACCCACGTATTCATCTATGAGCGAGTTGACCACAGTCTTGTGATTGATCAAAGCAAATTCGGACATTGCGAAGAATGCGCGATTGTTGTATTTGCTATTGCCTGGGCCGATAGACTCGGTGACAACGAGACGAATCACCTTGTAAGGAGTCGTGGTGATCACTTTAGGTGAGTTCCAGTATACGCCAGGGTTGGTGTAGCGAGGTAGTGGGTTGGTGGCATTTGAAGAAGCATATTTCTTGATAGAACGGAATGTCTTGCCATCAGTACTACCCTGCAAGTCAATGAGGCTTGGTGCTGGTGAAGTGCTGGAAGGATCGGCTGTGTAGCGAGTAGCGTATGAAATAGATAATTCGCTGAGCAACTTGCCATCGACCATATTTACCTGTACGTGGTGTGGAGCATTGACAGCAGTACCATTCCATTGTGTGTGGAGGTATGTAGAGGTATTGTTGTCCAAGAGAGCTGCCACACCGCCACCATCTGTAGCATTACCTACGACGTTTTGGTCTGCATTAGATGAAAGGTAGAAACATGCACTTTCGTCCTCTACTTGCAAAGGCAATTTACCAGGCAGGAGGACGTCCTTGCCCATTTCGTTGAGCAATGTACGTGTGTCCTTGATGAGCTGGTCGAGCTCAGCACGATCCAACTCGGTTTGATTCAATTCGAGCGCAGTGATGTGCCACCATGAACCCTCTGTATTGTCGTGGCTCCAACCGATGACCCCCTTGCTACCATAGTTGAGCGATTTGAGGTTTTCGTCTTGACATTGCAACGCCATGACGCCATTGCCCATGTTGATCACTTTGTATGCGATTTGAGGTGTAGTCGCATCAGCAGTCATCGTTTCACCATCAGGCAAGGCTGCGAGGTAGGTTTCGGTCTTGACATTCTTGATGTAATAGCAATCAGCTTGTGGAGCACGTTCGAACACCCATTGTTGCAGTTTGTTCTTGGCATTGTTGACTGCACAATTGACCACCTTAGACGTAGAGTTGATGCTCAATGAGCGACCTGTGTTTTCAGCATTCTTGATGGTATAAGTACTACCAGGGATGATGACATTCATAGCCCCCTTGTTGCTTTCGATTTCGGTGACAGCATCATAGAGTGATTGGTAAACGGCAGTATATTTATCTACAGTAGCTGCATCATATACTTCTTGTGCAGCCGCCAGGGCTTCACGCATCTCGTCGAGCATTTCAGACTTATAGTAACCAACTTGCAAGCCAGTTTCGTCAGC
The DNA here is from genome assembly GCA_021153165.1 of Prevotellaceae bacterium. GTDB lineage: Bacteria > Bacteroidota > Bacteroidia > Bacteroidales > Bacteroidaceae > Alloprevotella. The sequence continues at coordinate 11,318 of JAGKTZ010000028.1, read as the reverse complement.
CAAAGCGTCGATAGCCTTAGCCTTTTTGATCAAGCTATAAAGCAAGTTGTATTTCATCGTAGTTTCGTCGCCAATAGCATCAATAGTGGTATTGTCGCCCTTCATCACTTGCAACTTACCCTTACCAAGCATCAAAACAGCTGCTGCTTCGTCGGTGATATCAAAGCCCTTCTTGTTGGAGAAAGCAACGATTTCACCCTTGTCGTTGCGAATCAAGAAACCTACGCCACCTTCGCCAGTCATATTGACGTATTTGTTCTTGATGGTATAAGTATATGCTGTTGGTTCGGCATAGAAATGTGCATAGTTGCCCACGTGTGCAGTGGCAAAACCTTCGTACAGCTCGAGCGCTGTACCCTTGTTGCCGATGACTTCTTCGCCTGTGCCGTCGTTGATGAAGAGTACGGCAAGGTTTTCCTTGTAGCCCTTAGCCTTGACAGATGCAATGGCTGCGTCGATTTGCTTTTGTGAAGTAGAGTAAACCGAGTTGGCATAGTCGCCTACGAAACGATTGTCCATCACTTCCAACATACCATGAGCACGGAAGAACTCGGTAAGGTCTTCGCCAGCTGCATCGCATGCCAATTTGTAGAAATGAAGCAAACCAGCATCGCCATCCTGATTGTATGCCTTGTTCATCGGATTTTGTCTCAACATTTCATAGAGACGGGGATAGAATTCGTTGTTGTGACCAAGCAAGTGGTAGTATTGGAACAAACGATAGTACATGTGAGTGAGTGACCAAATGTTGTTGGTGTAGAAGTCGCTGCCGTCTTTGCGGAAGGCTTCGTAAACCAATGCCAATGCACCCTCGGAACCATTGACACGTGATGTGCTCAAACCTGCGTACCAAAGGACCACGTTGGAGAAAAGGTTGTTGGTGACTTCGGTCAAACCATTCAAAGTCATTGGAGCTTGATGTTGGTGACCTATCTCGTGACCAGGACCCCAGTACGAACCAGATGAAGTGAGGATGTCGTCCATGATACTGCTCATGGTATTATAGTGGTAACCGCAGTGGTCCCAGCCTCCATACATGTATGCTGTGCCACCTACGCCAAAGGCAAGACCGTGGATGTTGTAGTATTCGCTGAAATCGCAAGCAAATTCATCGTTGTTGTCGCCTGTGAAAGCAAAGACTTCGTCCTTGTCTGAATAGGGAGATTTCCACTTCGCATTAGCTTCGGTGAATTGTTCCTTGCTGGCAACGCCCATCAACAAGCGCTCCCAAAGCATGATGTTGTCCCAAATAGCGAGAATGTCTTCTATGCGATTCTTGCCAGTGAAATAATAATCAAGCCCCTTGTTGCCTTCGGTCAAATTATCTTTGAATGGGAATTGTAAAGTGATGTACTTACCTAAAACAGTGAGGTCGGCATCAGTTGCACGTGCGGCATAGTAATCCCAATCTTCATTAGTATCACCTTCGCCCCAAAGTTTGTCACCCACGGCATTGTAGAAACCATTCAGGATACCGCCTTCGACGTGAACCTTCAAATCTTCGTAGTCAGACAATTTGCGTGCACATGCTTTGCTACCATAACCCTTTGTGGTATCAAATGTCTTAACCACGTAGTTGAGACAACCAGTGGTACCATCAATATTTACAGGAACGACATTCAAACCAGGTTGCAACTTAGTACCTTCGTTGTAGGCTGTGCCAGGCTTGCTGTGGCCTGTCCATGTAGACAAATAGAGTGTAGCACCAGCCTTCAATTCGCCTTCCACCATGATGTAAAGCACTTGGTTGCGATTTGCATAAAGTCCGAGTGGATTGTTCAAGTTGGTGTGAGCATTCATACGCAATGCGCTTGCGCCATCGTTGGCGTCATTGTAAGGCTCAATCAATTGTACGCGCAAACGTTTTGCAACTTCTGCATCCCAAGCTGGTTTTGCTGTGTTGATATTCGCTTCTTCCCAAGTGCCATCAGTGGTCATCTTGAGCACCATCTTTTGCAGTGTGCCAGGCAGATCTTGATAGTGGGGATCTTCCAGCATTTGTGCTGTAGTGTAATTCTTGTAACCCACGTTAAATTCAGAGCACGAGTTGTCCGTAAACAATACATTGAGTGCTTGATTCCAAGTGGTAAGTTGGGCAGATGTTGGCTTGGCTACATCTGCGTTGAATGTCTGTGCGTCGACCGACATGACAGAGAATGTCAGTAGTAACGCCAAGCCCATTCGCCAAAGTCTTTGGATTTTCATGATAAATTGGTTTAGGTTGTTTATTATAATATATGTATTTAATGTGTCGTTTGAAACTTATTTCCTTTTGCTCAGATTACTTTACAACAACTTCAAATGTACTTGCAGGAAGTGCAAATTGATTGACAAGGTTGCCTGTGCTATAAGCTTCCCATCCATATCTCACACGAGCAGGCTTCTCTACTTTTTTGCTACTAACAATAATCTTATTGCCCTTGATTTCTACCTTGTCGGCGGGATAGAATACCCCGATTTCTCCAGCAATGGTGATGGTGCGTAGTGGTTGGTTGTCGCTTGTGCTCAGTACGGTGTTGTCTCCGAAGTTCAGGGTCACTTTACAACCCTTTCTTGTTGCCTTTTCTACAGTAGGGCCATGGGCAACGATCTTCTTGAAGTCGTAAGTCTGTGACAAAGCCAATTTGCCCAAACGTTCGCCAATCACATCCTTTTGTTTGGGGTGTACATCCCATTCGTGCCCTTTGTCACTTGATACAGCGTAGTCGCAGTAGGGGATGGCTTCAGCCAAGCGGCGTTGTGAATCGCGGAAGTGTGGCCATGATGGGCGGTTGATGCTTGACAACTGAACGAAATAGAAAGGCATCTTTTCATTTTGCCAAGTTTTGCGCCAAGCATTCACCAGAGTGGGGAAGATGAGTTCGTGTAATTCTATATTATGTGCATTAGACTCGCCTTGATACCAAATAGCTCCTTTGATGTTATAACAAGCTATAGGAGCAATACCTGTTTCATAAAGATATGTGGGTTCATAGGGGTGACGCTGTAAAGGATTTTCTCCCTTAGCAATGTTCTTCGAAGCACGACCACGGCACCAATCTTGAATCATATCGTTGGATTTCCAATTGGTCAAAATATCTACCAGTTGTGGGTGCCACTCCAGTGTCTTTCTGTCAATGAATGCTTCGGCTGGTGCGCCACCAATGGCATTGCAGATCAAACCCACAGGTACATCAAGTGAATCTGCCAGCATTTTGCCAAAGTGATAAGCCACAGCAGAGAAGTCGGCTACGTTCTTCTCGTTTTGCACTTCCCATGCTGTAGATATATAATAATTGTGGCGGTTGATGCATTCCAAATCTTCTTTACTCCATTCGATATTGTCAGTATATACGCGTGGCTTCATGTTGTACAGGCGAATGTCTTTGCTTAAATCAGACAAACTCTCTTTGGCGTGAGAAGTTTCCTTTACCATAAATGCCATATTGGATTGGCCTGAGCACAACCATACTTCACCCACGACGATATTTTCGAAGGTCATCTTTTTGCCGTCGCTTTCCACCGTTAAGGTATATTGCTTCTTGTCGGCTTTCATCGCAGGAAATTCCATTTGCCATTTTCCATCTTTTCCAGCAGTGGTCTTGACAGTCTTTTTTCCTAACTTTGCTACAACAGTTTTACCCGCATTTGTTGTTCCACTCAATCGGAAAGGCACACCGCGTTGTATCACCATATTGTCAGAGTAAATTGCAGGCATTTGCAATCCTCCAAAGTTGCCGCTGATATGACCATACACACGCTGAGCAATCAGACCAGCTCCCTCGGCATTAGGGTGAAGTGCGTCGGGCATCAAGTCGGGGCGATTGTAGAGTATTTCTTGCAAATCTATCAATTCTGATTGGCTTAACTTTGCAATATCTTCGATAGTAGATTGAATTTGCCAATACCAATCTCTAGTACCACTCTTAAAACGTCTGTGCCAATGGAAAATAGGTGTCATTCTACAGACATATACTTTAACTGCAGGATTAATGTCCCTTAGGGTATCTATCAGCGCCATATAGTCAGGGATAAACTCATCCTTGTAGTTAGGCCAATTTCTTGGGTCTGTATCATTTAATCCCAAATGAATCACCGCAATATCTGGAGCAAATTCCAGTGCAGCTTTACATTCGGGTTGTTGTGTATAGGGACGGTGGCCTTTGTTTAGTAGTGTAGCCCCAGATTTGCCAAAATTTCCTACTTTATAACCATCTCCCAAAAGTTTAGAGAGTTGCTGTGGATAAGAAGTTTCATTGGGATTGGCATGTCCGTATCCAAAGGTTACACTATTGCCAATACATGCCACCTTGATGGGAGACTGAGCAAAGCAAAAGGCAGAAAATAGCAGAAAAATGAAAGAATATATTTTTCTCATTTAGTGTGTGCGTTTTCTTAGATTGTTTGTTAAAAGGAAGTGTTTTAAAAGTCTGTATTTAAGTAGATAAATATGCAACTTCTAATAATGGTTTGGAGGATATGTTTTTACAAACACACCCTCCATACTTGACTTTATTAGCGTATACTACTTAAATATTGTGCCATTCATTATAGTTCATTGCGCACCACGTTACCCATTTGCATGACGAAAAGCAAGTTTAATTCTTCGTCATTGCTGAACATGATGATATCTGCATCTTTTCCTGTTTCGAGTGTACCCTTGCGGTCCAATACACCCATGATGCGAGCTGGTGTTTCGCTGATCATACGACAAGCGTCTGCCAAAGGAATACCTGCTTGCTGTACGCTGGTGCGAACCAATCGGTCCATAGTTGCTATTGAACCAGCCAAAGCCGAACGGTCTGCCAATTTGCATACACCATCCTCATAAATCACGCGTGGGTCAAATGCTGTAGTTTCGTTGCTCGCTGCGCCAGCCAAAGCATCAGTGATAAGTGCAGTCTTTTCTACACCTTTGATTTGATAAACCATGCGCAACATCACGGGAGGTACGTGTATGCCGTCAGCAATCATTTCTACTGTCATATTTTGTTCAGCTAATATGCTTTCCACAGTACCAGCTTCCTTGAATTCACGATTTTTGTAAACCACGGGCATTGCATTGTAGAAGTGTGTAGCATGAGTCATACCAGCTTCGTTAGCAGCCTTTACTTCGTCATACTTAGCGCGAGTGTGGCCGATTGAAGGCAGACATCCATGTTCTACACAGCACTTGATGAAAGGTAATGAACCTTCTAATTCGGGCGCATTGTCCCAACGCTTGATACATGAATACTTTTCCAACAAGGGTTCGTATTCTTCGGCTACAGGAGCTTTAATCCACTCGGGGATTTGTGCGCCTGCCATCTTCATATTGAAATAAGGACCTTCGAGGTGCAAACCTAAAATAGGTGAGTTTGGCTCGTTCATCATCTTTTCACATGTTTCGCAAGCCGCTTCAATCATGGGTACAGTTGATGACGAAAGGGTGGGGTAGATAGAAGTAGTACCATACCACGCATGAGCATCTACAGCCACACGGAATGCCTCCTCAGTGCCTTCCATAAAGTCACGACCGCCACCACCGTGTACGTGGAGTTCAATACCACCAGGTACGACGTGTGCGCCCTTTGCATCTATGAGTTCAGCGCCTTCTAGTGGTGTGCTGTCATTTTTGATTTCTACTATTTTATTGTCTTTAACGATTACACTACCATTTTCCAACCAACCTTGTGGAGTCAGGACTTTTCCGTTGTGAATTTGTTTTAGCATAGTTCTATAATAAATTTGAGATTTTTACGTTAAATGATTTAGGTTGAAAATTTAGGTCTTAGATTGATACCGCAAATATACTATTTTTTTGTGAAATACGATTTTCTGCTCATCTTTTATCATTAATTTTGCAGAGATTTTTAAATAAAGTTCGATTTTTTGAATGAAAATACACAATTATATATATATAAGTTTGTTTTTCCTATTGTTGGGGAGCATTGCGAGTTGTGGGGGTGTGGACAAGACCCTCAAACGTGGTGATGCGGCTATGGCTATAGGGGAATATTGCGAGGCTGCAGCGTTGTATCGTAAGGCTTATTCTCGCACACCTTCCAAGGAAAGAGAACAAAGAGGAATTGTGGCTTACAAGATGGGAGATGCCTATCGCAGATATGGCAATAGTGCACGCGCGCTCGGCGCCTTTCGCAATGCGGCAAGATATGGTCAGGCGGATACCTTGACACATTATTATATAGGTGAACTTTTGCGCATGAATGGCGACTATGCTGGTGCCGAAAAGGCTTATCTGCAATATCTTGAGAAGTTCCCTCAGGATTTGCCTGCTAAGCGTGGTTATTTGGCTTGTCAAGATGCTTTGGCAGTGAAGAAAAAAGGCTCGGCTTATACTGTGAAGATCGAGAACCTTTTTAATGGTAACCGTAGTGACTATTCCCCTGCATTTCTAGGAGAAGATGGCGCTCAGTTGTACTTTACAACCAATCGTCAGACAGTTACAGGAAGTGAACTCAGCAGTATTACAGGTCTGAAGAATAGTGACATCTTTTTTGCTAAAAAGGATGAGAAAGGCAAATGGAAGTTGCCCGAGGCGCTTGATGCAAATATTAATACGGAGGAAGATGAAGGTGCGCCAGCCTTTTCGCCTGATGGTAAGACGATGTTCCTGACACTTTGCCGCAAGGATCCACAATATCCGCGTATGGCAGAGATATGGAAGACACAACGTACCGATGCCACTTGGTCGAAACCAGAACAAGTGAAACTGACGGCAGACACACTTTCAAGTTATGCACACCCTGCGATCTCTCCCGATGGTTCTTGGATCTACTTCACCTCGGATATGCCAGGTGGATATGGTGGTATGGACTTGTGGCGTGCGCGCTATGATGGAAAAGGTGTGGGTGCAGTGGAAAACCTCGGCGCAGATATCAATACTTCTGCTGACGAAGTTTTTCCCACCTTTCGTCCCAATGGCATGCTCTACTTCTCCTCAGCAGGGCGTCTGCCATCATTGGGTGGATTGGATATCTATCATGCAGTCGAGGATACCTTGACGCACCGATGGACTGTGGTGCATCTGCCTGCTCCTGTCAATTCGCAAGGCGATGACTTTGGCATGACTTTTGAGGGATTGCACAATCGTGGTTACTTCTCCTCCAATCGCTCTACGGGCGGTCGCGGATGGGACAAGATTTATTCATTCTCCTACCCCGAAGTGCTGCAGACAGTGCAGGGGTGGGTGTATGAACAAGATGGCTATGAATTGCCCGAAGCTCAAGTGTATATGATTGGTGACGATGGCACGAATGTCAAACTATCGGTGCGCTCAGACGGATCCTTTGAGCAACCTGTCACCCCAGGCGTGCGCTACCTCTTCCTCGCCACCTGTCAGGGGTACCTCAACGCTCGTGCAGATCTTACCGCTGATACGCTTGAGGTGGAGCATCGTCATGTGTTGCAATTCCCCTTGCCCAGCACAAATGTGCCCGTATTAGTACGCAATGTCTTCTACGAATTTGATAGTGCTGAACTCACGCCCGAATCTACTGCAGCTCTGGATCGTTTGGCCAATATGCTCAAGGAACACCCCAATATTACCATCGAACTCTCTGCGCATTGTGATTATCGCGGCAATGATAAGTACAACCTGAACCTCTCTCAGCGTCGTGCTGAAAGCGTGGTGAAATATCTGACCAAGCAGGGTATTCAATCAGATCGCCTCACGCCCAAAGGATATGGCGAGACGTTGCCCAAACGCGTCAACAAGAAGTTGCTCGAGCAACACCCTTTCTTGCATGAAAATGACACCTTGAGCGAAGCCTATATCCTGGCTCTGCCTGCTGACCAGCAGGAGGCATGCAATGCGCTCAATCGTCGCACCGAATTCAGGGTCTTGCGTACGACTTACGGCATGTTTGACGACATGCAAGTGAAATCCGTTGGTGCTGAGGCTAATCGTGAAGAAGAGTAACCCAATCTTCAGTGGCGTTTGAAGCAAGCAAAATTATCCAAGACCTTTTTGAAATTATCCAAGGCTTTTTTTGAAAAAGGTCTTGGTTTTTTTTAACAAGACGTTGCGGTTTTTGATGGCTGTTGTTTTTAAGATTTTCTTAGTCGATTTTTAGTCAGTTTTAGCAAAATGCTCTTTATACATCCTTTTTGCACTGCCAATGTTGATTTGGCGAAATAAGTGGTTAGAGCCCTTGTGTTATTAGGTATAATTCAAGGCGAGTAGGCAATTTTATATACTCAATCAAAAAAGTCTGTGTAAATTATCATAAATTCATTTGCAGTAATTAAAAAAAATATTAATTTTGCGGCATATTTTACGTGTAATATAATTTAACAATTTTGCTATGGGAAACCAAAAAAGAGTGTATACATTCGGTGCAGGAAAGGCTGAAGGCCGCGCCGATATGCGTAACGAATTGGGTGGCAAGGGTGCTAACCTTGCCGAAATGAACCTTATCGGAGTGCCAGTGCCTCCAGGTTTCACCATCACCACAGATACTTGCAACGAATATTATTCAGTAGGTAAGGACAAGGTTGTGGAGATGTTGAAGAGCGACGTGGAAGAAGCTATCCACCATGTTGAAAATTTGATGAACAGCAAGTTTGGTGACGTAGAAAACCCATTGCTCGTTTCTGTACGTTCAGGTGCTCGTGCCTCAATGCCAGGTATGATGGATACTATCCTCAACCTCGGTTTGAATGACGAAGTAGTTGAAGGTATCGTTCGCAAGACTGGTAACGCTCGCTTCGCTTGGGACTCTTATCGTCGTTTCGTTCAAATGTATGGTGACGTTGTTTTGGGTATGAAGCCTGTAAACAAGGAAGACATCGATCCATTTGAAGCAATCATCGAAGAAGTTAAGGAAGCTAAGGGCGTAAAACTTGACAACGAACTCGAAGTGGAAGACTTGAAGGAACTCGTTGTTAAGTTCAAGGCTGCAGTTAAAGCTCAAACTGGTAAGGACTTCCCTAACGATTCATACGAACAATTGTGGGGCGCTATCTGCTCAGTGTTCGATTCATGGATGAACGACCGTGCTATCCTCTATCGTAAGATGGAAGGTATCCCTGCTGAATGGGGTACAGCTGTAAACGTTCAAGCAATGGTATTCGGTAACATGGGCGACACTTCAGCTACAGGTGTATGCTTCAGCCGTGATGCTGCTACAGGTGAAAACCTCTTCAACGGTGAATGGCTTGTAAATGCACAAGGTGAAGACGTAGTTGCTGGTATCCGTACTCCACAACAAATCACCCTCGAAGGTTCACGCCGTTGGGCTGCACTTCAAGGTGTTTCTGAAGAAGATCGTAAGGCAAACTTCCCATCAATGGAAGAAGCTATGCCTGAAATCTACAAGGAACTCGACGCTCTTCAAACTAAACTTGAAAACCACTACCACGATATGCAGGATATGGAGTTCACTGTACAAGAAGGTAAACTCTGGTTCCTCCAAACACGTAATGGTAAGCGCACAGGTGCTGCAATGGTTAAGATTGCTATCGACCTCCTTCACGAAGGTATGATTGACGAAAAGACTGCTATCCTCCGTTGCGAACCAAACAAGCTCGACGAACTCCTTCACCCAGTATTTGACAAGGCTGCACTCGCTGCTGCTAAGGAAATCACTAAGGGTCTTCCTGCTTCTCCAGGTGCTGCTTGTGGTCAAATCGTATTCCACGCTGACGACGCAACAGTTTGGGCAGAACAAGGTAAGAAGGTGATCATGGTACGTGTAGAAACTTCTCCAGAAGACCTCGCTGGTATGGCTGTTGCTGAAGGTATCCTCACAGCGCGTGGTGGTATGACTTCTCACGCAGCAGTAGTAGCTCGCGGTATGGGTAAGTGCTGCGTATCAGGTGCTGGTGCAATCAACGTAGACTACTATGCTAAGACTGTAGAAATTGCAGGCGTAGTATATAAGGAAGGTGACTACATCTCATTGAACGGTACTACAGGTCGTGTATATGCAGGTCAAATTCCTACTCAGGAAGCAGAACTCAGCGGCGACTTCGCAGAACTCATGGATCTCTGCTCTAAGCACTCTAAGCTTGTAGTTCGCACAAATGCTGATACTCCACACGATGCTACTGTAGCTCGTAACTTTGGTGCTGTAGGTATCGGTCTCTGCCGTACAGAACACATGTTCTTCGAAGCAGAAAAGATCGTTGCTATGCGTGAAATGATCCTCGCTCAAGATTCAGAAGGTCGTGAAAAGGCTCTTGAAAAGATTCTTCCTTACCAAAAGGCTGACTTCAAGGGTATCTTCAAGGCTATGGATGGCTGTCCTGTTAACGTACGTCTCCTCGATCCTCCTCTCCACGAATTCGTTCCCCACGATTTGAAGGGTCAACAAGAAATGGCTGAAGCTATGGGTGTGACTGTAGAATACATTCAACAACGTGTACACTCTTTGGCAGAAGCTAACCCAATGTTGGGTCACCGTGGTTGCCGTCTCGGTAATACATATCCTGAAATTACTGCAATGCAAACTCGCGCTATCCTCGGTGCTGCTTGCGAATTGAAGAAGGAAGGTCTCGATCCACATCCAGAAATCATGGTGCCATTGACAGGTATTCTCTACGAATTCGAAGCACAGGAAAAGGTAATCCGCGAAACTGCTGCTAAGGTATTTGCAGAAGAAGGCGTAGAAGTTCCTTTCAAGGTTGGTACAATGATCGAAATCCCACGTGCAGCTCTTACTGCTAACCGTATTGCAAGCCGTGCTGAATACTTCTCATTCGGTACAAACGACTTGACTCAGATGACATTCGGTTACTCTCGTGACGATATCGCTTCATTCCTCCCTGTTTACCTCGAAAAGAAGATTTTGAAGGTAGACCCATTCCAAGTGCTCGACCAAAATGGTGTTGGTCAACTCGTAGAAATGGCTGTAGAAAAGGGTCGCCAAGTTCGTCCAGAACTCAAGTGCGGTATCTGTGGTGAACACGGTGGTGAACCTTCTTCAGTGAAGTTCTGCCACAAGGTTGGTCTCAACTACGTATCTTGCTCTCCATTCCGTGTGCCTATTGCACGCCTCGCTGCTGCTCAGGCTGCAGTTGAGGAGTAATTAAATACTCTCATATAATGTAAGGACTTGCTCACGATTGGGCAAGTCCTTTTTTAGTATCTCATTTGAGAGGATTTCTAAGTACAATCTTATCCGCGGAGAGGCATTCATAAGTGGTGAATGCGTATCTGTAATCGAGGACTCTGGATTCACAAATGTTGAACATGTAATAACAAAAGTACTTATGTCTATGCATGATGACGTACCACGCCCGACCAAGGTTCAGATAAAGATTACCAATCTGGACAAGAATTCCTTCCCCGCTGATGAGGTAAAATATCTCTACCGTCTGCGCTGGGGCATTGAAAC
>JAGKTZ010000086.1 GCA_021153165.1 Prevotellaceae bacterium | reverse complement strand
AAAAAAACATCAAAACATATACCTGAAATTCCATCCTGCAATTTGACCCATAGAACCATACTATGTGAATGTTATCCTGCAATTTGACCCATACGCCTACTTTTAAGTTACTTCCACTGGTACGGAAAGTAAAATATAGTAAGTAAATAGCTTTATCTTTCTATTATTTCAAAGGACTATTTATCGACTCTTACGCGACAGTTATGAATAATATTAATCCTAACATTGGCATTTTCTACTAGATTGCAGAAGAATTATACTTATTTTAGACTTACTTTTGATACCAATGGGATACTTATGTATTCGAAACAAATCGCTATTCATTTGAAAAGCTTTTAGCAAACTTCTAAATTAAAATAGTCAACAAACAAAAAAACAGAGGAAATTCTAATTCCTCTGTCATAAATATATAGATCAATATCTTATAGTTTATGCTTCGACCATATTGTAACCCAATCGCTTCAATTCCACAGCAATACCGCAGAGGTAGAGCTCGTGCAGACAGGTGACGTAGGCACGGAATGCTTCGGGGGTACCTGGTTCTGCGGGACTACGACGCAGAGCGCTGACAAGGCGTGCTGAACATGTGCTGACTATCTTTTCGCAACGCTTATAGTCTGCTTCATTCATGCCAAGTACTTCCTGACGGATATATTCATCCATCTCGTCGTAACCACGTGCTGCCTTGAGCGAAGTATAGAGCGCTTCGGCACCTTTTGCCAAAACCTCAGGACATTGGTCCCACCATTGAGCATATGCCATACCGATGTACATCATCCAACCCAACGAAGTCGTAGGATAATCCGTAAACTCACGGATGCCATCGCCAATGTATGCTTGACAAGTATCCTCCCATAGGTCCTCCAAGTCGGGACATTGTGGAAAGGGTGTCGAGATAAGATTTTGCGAGACCAAGGAGTCTCGCAAATCAGTCTGTATCAATTGTTGGAAATTCATAGCAGATAGGAATGATTATTTCACGCTGTCGCAGATTTGCTTGAGTTTCTGTATCTTTGTCTCAGCATCTGCTTTTTTCTTCTTCTCCATTTCCACTACAGCAGCAGGTGCATTTGCCACGAACTTTTCGTTAGAGAGTTTCTTTTCGATACCCTTCAAGAAACCTTCGAGACGTGCGATTTCTGCCTTTGCCTTTTCTGCTTCTGCTGCCATATCTACGAGACCTTCGAGCAAGATAGCAAACTCTGTAGTACCTACCATGAACGATACGCTAGCACTATCCTTTTCTGCTACTTGTTGCAGTTCTGATGTACCTGCCATCTTTTGCACCAGGGTGTTGTAGGCCTTGATGGGGTTTTCTCCTACGACCTGGAGTTGGAGTTCTTCACGTGGAGAGATACCTTTGGTAGCACGTTCAGCACGTACACCAGTGATGACTTGCTTCACGACTTCGATGTCGGAGAGAAGTTGTTCGTCCTCGGCAGTTGGTTCGTCGAAGATACGTGGACTAACCATCAGGCTTTCACCTTCTTGACGTTGTTCAAGTGCTTGCCACAATTCCTCGGTAATGAATGGCATGAATGGGTGGAGCAAGTGAAGCAAATCGTCGAAGTGTGCCAATACGGCCTTGTATGTAGTAGCGTCGATGGGCGAACCGTAAGCGGGTTTAATCATCTCAAGATAGAGGGCAGAGAATTCGTCCCAGAAGAGTTTGTAGACTTCCATCAAAGCCTCGCTCAAGCGGTATTTGCTGAACAAGTCTGCCACTTCCTTAGCACGTTTGCGGATGCAAGCGCTCATCCATTCGGTTGCCACCTTAGCGGTCTCGGGTTGAGGGATATCAGCGACTTCCCAACCCTTCACCAGGCGGAAGGCGTTCCAAATCTTGTTGTTGAAGTTACGACCTTGTTCGCACAATGCTTCGTCGAAGAGGATATCGTTGCCCGCAGGTGCTGAGAGCATCATACCCATACGCACGCCGTCAGCACCGAATTGGTCAATCAAATCCAATGGATCGGGCGAATTGCCGAGCGATTTAGACATCTTGCGGCCCAACTTGTCGCGCACGATACCTGTGAAGTATACGTTGCGGAATGGCATGTCCTTCATGTATTCGTAGCCAGCCATAATCATACGTGCCACCCAGAAGAAGATAATATCTGGACCTGTCACGAGGTCGCATGTGGGATAGTAGTAATTGATTTCTTCGTTGTCAGGATTATTGATACCGTCAAAGAGAGAAATGGGCCACAACCAACTGCTAAACCATGTGTCGAGAGCATCATCGTCCTGACGAAGGTCAGAGAGGGTGAGGTGTTCGTATCCGCTGATAGCGTGTGCCAAGGTCAATGCTTGATCAGCGTTTTCTGCTACGACGAATCGTTCCTCCTGGCCTTCTGCTGTTGGCAGGAAGTATGCTGGGATGCGATGTCCCCACCACAATTGGCGAGAGATACACCAGTCCTGTATGCCAGTCAACCAATTGTTGTAGGTTGCTTTGTATTTCGAGGGATAGAACTTCAATTCGTCGTTCATCACTGGTGGCAGAGCGATGTCTGCAAAGTGCTGCATACTGAGGAACCATTGCATACAGAGGCGTGGTTCGACTGCTGTGTCGGCATTGCGTTCGCTGTATCCCACCTTGTTATCGTAGTCTTCAACCTTTTCCAGCAGGTCGGCATCTGCTAGATCTTGAGCGATTTGCTTACGCACGTCCATGCGGTCCATACCTACGTACATACCTGCTGCTTCGCTGATAGTAGCGTCAGCGTTGAAAATGTCGATAGTTTCAAGGTTGTGCGTCTTGCCAAGGGCATGGTCGTTGACGTCATGTGCTGGAGTCACCTTCAGACAACCTGTACCAAATTCGATGTCTACGTAGCGGTCTTCGATGACGGGGATGCTACGGTTGACAAGGGGTACGATGACGTTCTTGCCCTTCAACCAAGTGTTCTTGGGGTCCTTGGGGTTGATACACATAGCGGTATCGCCCATGATAGTTTCGGGACGAGTCGTTGCCACTACGGCATAGCGTCTGCCCTGTGCATCACGGTGCACGATTTGACCTTGCACAGGTTCTTCCCCCTCAGCCACAGCGGGTGTTTCCACTTCGCCATCAGTAGCGCCAGCAGGTTCGTCGACGAAGTATCTGAGGTAGTAGAGTTTACTCTTTTCGTCACGATAGATTACCTCTTCGTTGCTGAGCGCAGTCTGTGCCTTTGGATCCCAGTTGACCATACGCAGTCCACGATAGATGAGTCCTTTATTGTATAGGTCTACGAAGACTTTGATAACGCTTTCGCTACGCTTTTCGTCCATGGTGAACGAGGTGCGGTCCCAATCGCACGATGCTCCGAGACGGCGCAATTGTTTGAGGATGATACCACCATGTTCTTCGGTCCAATCCCAAGCGTGTTTGAGGAATTCCTCACGTGTCAGGTCACTTTTCTTGATGCCTTGTTCAGCAAGTTTCTTCACCACCTTCGCTTCGGTAGCAATTGATGCGTGGTCGGTACCAGGTACCCAACATGCATTTTTGCCTTCCATTCGTGCTCGGCGTACGAGGATATCCTGGATGGTATTGTTGAGCATGTGTCCCATGTGGAGCACACCGGTAACGTTGGGTGGAGGAATGACTACTGTGTAGGGTTCACGACCATCAGGCTTTGAACTAAACAGTTTGTGGTCCATCCAATATTGGTACCATTTTCCCTCTACTTCTTCGGGATTGTATTTACTTGCTATTTCCATTGTATATGTGGTTTTGTTGAGTTTTTATTTAGTGGAGGGAGGTTGCTGACTTTGGCTCTGCCTCCTGCCCGCTAGAAAGAGTCTAGATTTTCTAGAAAGTCTAGAAAGCATAGATATTCTAGGAAAATCAATATCCGTCTATTGCTTTACGCCAATTATTTCTTCACCCATTCAAGAGCACAATTGAATATAGCGTCTTTGCGGTCGATGATACAGCGGCGATGCTTGCCTGGTTTCTTCTTGAGCGCCTTGCCATCTTCGGTCAGTGCCACGGCATCAACTATCCAATCCTCAGCACGGCGCAATTCGGTATTGGGCACATCGTCATACTGATAGGTCAGTCTGCGCATTTCGGCAGCGAAGCCGCCATCCATTGCACGAAAGATGAGCTGGTAGTTGAATCTCACACGGTCCGAAGTCCATGCTTTACGCTTGAAGTAAAGGTATTCCTCCATGCTCACAACCACGAGACCACCGAGTGTATCAGCCTCTGTGATACGTGCTTTGGACAAAGCGTCTGGCCCCTTCACCAGCGCTTGTTGAGCATAGTCCATCAAGGCGAGAAATACCTGTTCGCGAGTCACGCCATCTGTATTAAATATCTGTTTGAAGGTGACATATCCATTCTCTGTAGGGACAGCACCTGCCAAATATTTTGCATCGTCTGCCCCACCCTTTTGCGCTGTCATCGCAAGGGGGAAACATAGCATCAGTGCTAGTATTGTTTTTTTAACCAATGCATTCATCATTCTTTTTCATTAAATATTTAACAACCAACGTACAAAGATACAAAAATATATTAATATAAAAATATTATCAGTTGGCGGAATTAAATTAGTGCATACTTTTTACTTTTTAATATGACCAACAAGTTATTTTAATATTGATCTAGACCTTTGAAAAATTATTTAAGAAAAAACACAAAACACTATACTTTTTTTGTAGCAGATATAATTTTCTAAAAAACCAGGTTTTTATTGCAGTCTCATTTCTACTGCGAAAGTGGTACCTATGCCTATTTGACTTGATTTCACATAAATTTTTCCATTATGATACTCCTCAACAATGCGTTTTGCAAGTGAAAGACCTAATCCCCAACCACGTCTTTTAGTAGTAAATCCAGGGCGAAACACATTCTTTAAATTACCTGAGGGGATTCCCTTACCTGTATCTGTAACCTCTATTACAACATTGTTTTCAGACCTATATATATATATATCCAAATTGCCACAACCCTGCATAGCATCAATTGCATTCTTACAAAGGTTTTCAATTACCCACTCAAATAGTGGAGCATTCATACTCACGTACACTTCATCTGTAGGGATACTAACATTCATCTTCACTTGATCAGAAGCACGATGACTGATATACTCTGCTACACGTGCTACGACATCACATAGATTTTCAACCTTTAATTCTGGAGCAGAACCAATTTTTGAAAAGCGTTCGGCTATTAGTCTAAGACGACTAATATCTTTGTCCATCTCTACAAACATTGGATCGTTAGGATATGTTTCTCGGAGTACTTCAGACCACGCTGTTAGTGATGAAATTGGAGTGCCTAATTGGTGAGCAGTCTCTCTTGACAGGCCTACCCATACTTTATTTTGTTCTGCTCTTTTAGATGATAATAAAGCATATATGCCAATGAGTGCAAAGAGTGCGACAACACCCAACTGTATATAGGGGTATGAGGCAAGGCGCTTGAGCATCAATGATTCGCCATAACAAATTGTGATATAGTTTTTGTTTTTCAGAGCAATGTGTTCTTCTTCAGTCAAGAAAATGCGGATACAACGTCCTGCTTTTTTCATATCATAGATTTCTTGCACTAATGCATCTTTACTATTTTCTTGCTTTTCAAGATTTCTTTGCTCCAGCACATTGCCCTCTGCATCTATTACGATGACTGGTATGGAACCATTTTCTTTGAGTACTTTTAGTACAAGAGTGAGATCTGTATTGTTATCAGCCTGCCCCATGACCCGCATGGCTTCGGCCCAAACTTCCATGCGTGTGTGTTCTTCTTGCTTAAGGTCTTTTATCAATTCGTGGGATACCCATAGTGATACAACCGTGATAAGTAAAGCTACAATGCCTAGCCCTACTTTTACGGTATTAATACTATGATTCCATTTCACTTTCATGGTATTTATAATGCAGACAGAGTATTTATTAGTCTATTTTCTTGTTCTCGTTAATGGTTTTTATTACTTCTTCTATATAACAGAGGACTTCATCCCCACCTCGACCATTTTCACTGCTCGTTACAAAATATGGTGGAAGTTCCTCCCATGACTCTTTTAATTTTTGACAAAAAGTCTTTACGTTTTGTGCAACTTTAGACGCAGAAGATTTGTCTGCTTTTGTAAATATTATACCAAAAGGGACACCTTCTTCTCCTAACATTGTAATGAATTCTATGTCTATTTTTTGTGGAGCAAGACGTGAATCTATCAAGACGAACAAACAGGTTAGTTGGCGTCTTTCAGTGACATAGTACTTTATAATCCGGCCAAGAATCTCTGTGTCTTTTTTACTACGTTTGGCGTATCCATAACCAGGGAGATCGACCAAGTACCATTCGCCATTAATAATAAAGTGGTTGATAAGCATGGTTTTTCCTGGAGTCGAAGACGTCATAGCAAGTCCCTTACGACCTGTAAGCATATTTATCAAACTGCTTTTCCCCACATTGCTTCGACCAATAAAAGCAAACTCTGGCAAGTTGCCATCTGGGCACTTGTCCGCCCTACTATTACTTATATAAAATTCAGCACTCTTGATTTTCATATTTTTGTTTTTAAAAGTGTGACAAAGTTACGAAAAAAATATTCAATCATTCTTATTTAATAAAATGAAGTCTTTGTAATGGACTATGA
>JAGKTZ010000027.1 GCA_021153165.1 Prevotellaceae bacterium | reverse complement strand
CAATTGATGGGATACATTTAGATTTCCACAAATTCCCAAGTAACACAATGTAATGCTCCTCCATCTTCAATTAGAGGTCTTGAATATATTGGAATAATCTTAAGCAGTGGAAATAATCTAGAAAATGTTTCAATTGCAGCAATGTCGTTATCACAATCAGCATTTTTGGACAATACTGGAAGTAAGATTGCATTAGGTAGTTGCAAATAATTCAAATAACACCAAGAATACTTATCCTCTTTACAGTTATATACAGGCTCTACGATATCAAAATGTGGTTCAAGTATCTTTGTGAGTCTTTTATGAAATTTTTTATCTTTATTCTTCCAACAATTGTTCAACAAAATTTTATTACCACCAAGTGAGGCAACCATACCATCAGCGTGCCCGCAAAAATCATACATATCCCAAGGCAACAAGATTATTTCAGCAGATAGTTTTTCTGTAATATGAGACAGCAGGTCAAGGGGTTTCCATTCTGGGTTTTCCATAAATATTTTATCTGTCATTATCACCTTATCATCACATCTAACATAATTGCCACCATCAAAAACTATCCCAAGGTCAGTTGGAGTACAAATATTCAGGTCTCTGCAAGCAACATCTTGTTCCGTTATATATTTTTGCTTTGTTATATAATCTTTCAAATAATCGGGATTATATTTATATTTTGCATAAACACCATCATCTGATAGCAAAACTGGCATATAATCTCGACACCAATAATCATTGGTGTTGTTAAGTTCACGATGTTCTATTCCCAAATCTCCAAGAACTTTAGAAATTGCATTTGCAATGCAAACCGTTTCGGGTGTTGTACGTAAATGACTGGAAGTATATATAACAATTTTATGCTTCATATTTCATCTTTACGAGTAAAACTCCATTTACGGTTACACCTCTCCTTTGTTTTAAGGTATTCTGTTTCGCTTTCAGAAACGAACACATTTTTACGAGGCTCACCTTTAGAAGTAATTGGAGTATATGGCACATCAACCCATTTAATACCGTTGATTTCACCCAAAGGGAAACCATTTAGCAAGAAATAGAGATATGTCGATTGAGAATTAAAACAATACTTGTCATTTTCTTTAAAATGGTTTTTGTTCCACTTGAGGTATTTTTCACCTTTCTTTACTTCATAGGAACGGATAAGAGCTGACGCTCGATATTTGTCCCTTTTACTTTCAAAAGTAATATCAAAACCAGAATTATGAGCGTGAAGTGTCATCAAAGGGAAATATGGTATTTTTTGTTCATTCTTATTCCTATGATAAACTATCGGGTCGTGCACTCCATTATCTGTTTCACTATGGAAATAGAATTCTACTGTTTTAATATACACCTTATACACATTGTTAACATCAATGTATCCGCCGTACAAAAAAGCAGAAGCAATCTTTGAGAATTTTTCATCAAGTTCTTCAACACAACTTCCGCCATTAAAATGAGTCAAAGTTTCTAATAATTTCATCGTCATATTTAAATTTAGTTCAAGGCAAAGGTACTATTTTTTTCAACAATATGTAAAACGACACCAGTTTTTGACACCAGTTTGGTAAATAAAAGACAAAAACCTGTGTTAAAGTATTGATAATAAAGTTAAAATATTAAGCAATAATTTAACAGTTCTAGTCGAGTGGGAATAATACTCCATAATTATATATAAAGTAAAAGCTCCACCTAAATAAGATGGAGCTTTTATTTTCCTTATATCTTCAATGCTTTGAGAATCTTTCTCTATTTTTGCAATTAGAAATAGGAAAAGTATGATACAAGAAATATTACTTCCCTTGGTGCCAGAGAAATTTGTGACGGACGAAAAGTTTCGTGCGTGGCATCTGAATGTGTTGAATGTGTTGCCTACGATGCAGGTGATGGGACTCAGGGTGGGGGATATGCGACGTGTGGCACGAGATTTGGCACGGCGCGAGGATGCACTTATGCGTATTTCTCAATTTGCCCAGTTATATTCCAAAGATCGTAGCTTGCTATGTTACGAGGAAGTGATGATTTGGGGGATGATGATAAATGCGGTGAAATGTTCCAACGAGGAGAAGGTACGCCTTCTGAGGGATTTTGTCGTAGCTATTGATAACTGGGCGGTATGCGATACCTTCTGCAGTGATGCAAAGTGGATGAAGCGTTTGGCCAACGATGAATTGTGGCTTGTTTTAGATCCTTATTCCCGTTCTTCGCGCGAATTTGATGTGCGCTTTGCGGTCGTAATAACAATGTGCTATCTTTTGGATGAAAATGAATTGGGCAAAATCTTTGTACGCTTGGAGCAAATAAACTTCTCGGCGATTCGGTCAGAATATAATATGCCTTTGCCCGCCTATTATGCTAAAATGGGCGTGGCATGGCTTTTGGAGACAGCTTTGGCAAAGTATCCAGATAAAGTCAGACTGCTTATGCAGAAGACGTGCTTGCCCGTAGATGTTGTTGGCTTGTATAAAAAGAAAGTACGTGAATCATTGCGTACAAGGCATTTGCCACCATTGTAAAGTCCTACTATATATTTATGTGTTAACTTGGCAATACTATTATTAGTTTTAGTCGTACTGTCTGCTGTTTAATAATAAAACCCGTGTTTGCGCTTGACAAACACGGGTTAATTTTATAATTCTATTGAACTATTTAGCTCTGAGAATCATAGGTTGGAATTACTTTTCCATAGAAGCCTTCAATGCTGCGAGAGCTTCATTGTCGCCGAGGCTAGTTGAAGCTGCTTGGTTTTGGATAGCAGCAGTTTCTTCACGCTTAGCCGACTTCTTAGCAGCTGCAGCAGCCTTCTTTTCAGCACGAGCTTCAGCACGTTGAACATCTTCGAATGTGCGGCTGTGGCTGAGGATGATGCGCTTGCTTTCCTTGTTGAATTCGATTACCTTGAATTCAATCTTTTCACCTTGTTGAGCTTGGCTGCCATCTTCCTTAACGAGGTGCTTTGGAGTAGCGAAACCTTCAACGCCATATTGCAACTGAACTACAGCGCCCTTTTCGAGCAATTCTGTGATAGTACCTTCGTGGATGCTACCTTCAGTGAATACTGTTTCGAATACATCCCATGGATTTTCTTCGAGTTGCTTGTGGCCGAGGCTCAAACGACGATTGTCCTTGTCGATTTCGAGAACTACTACTTCGATTTCTGCACCGATTTGAGTGAATTCAGATGGGTGCTTGATCTTCTTAGTCCAAGAGAGGTCAGAGATGTGGATAAGACCATCAACGCCTTCTTCAAGTTCTACAAATACACCGAAGTTAGTGAAGTTGCGCACCTTAGCAGTGTGCTTGCTTTCTACAGGATATTTGCCTTCAATTGCAGCCCAGGGATCATCTTTCAGTTGCTTGATGCCGAGAGACATCTTGCGTTCTGTGCGATCAAGTGTAAGAACTACAGCTTCAACTTCTTCACCTACCTTCAAGAAGTCTTGAGCAGAGCGGAGGTGTTGGCTCCAGCTCATTTCACTAACGTGAATCAAACCTTCTACGCCAGGAGCGATTTCTACGAATGCACCGTAGTCAGCCATAACAACAACCTTACCAGTTACCTTGTCGCCAACCTTAAGTTCTGCGTCAAGAGCATCCCATGGATGAGGAGTGAGTTGCTTCAAGCCGAGAGCGATACGCTTCTTGTCTTCATCGAAGTCAAGGATTACAACGTTCAAACGTTGGTCGTCGCTTACGATTTCGTGTGGATCGTTCACGCGGCCCCAAGAGAGGTCTGTGATGTGGATCAAACCATCTACGCCACCGAGGTCGATGAATACACCGTAAGAAGTGATGTTCTTAACTGTACCTTCGAGTACTTGACCCTTTTCAAGCTTAGAAATGATTTCTTGCTTTTGAGCTTCGAGTTCAGCTTCGATAAGAGCCTTGTGAGATACAACCACGTTCTTGAATTCTTGGTTGATCTTAACGATTTGGAATTCCATTGTCTTACCAACGAATACATCGTAGTCGCGGATAGGCTTAACGTCGATTTGGCTACCTGGCAAGAATGCTTCAATACCAAATACGTCTACAATCATACCACCCTTAGTGCGGCACTTGATGTAACCCTTAACAATTTCCTTGTTTT
Source organism: Prevotellaceae bacterium (assembly GCA_021153165.1). Taxonomy (GTDB): domain Bacteria; phylum Bacteroidota; class Bacteroidia; order Bacteroidales; family Bacteroidaceae; genus Alloprevotella. Next base: position 28,236 of record JAGKTZ010000027.1, on the reverse strand, counting down.
CGAGTGCTTGGTTGACACGTTCCCAAGATTTGCTTGCACGAGCCTTTTTGTGTGAAAGAACCAACTGTCCTTTTTTGTCTTCTTGGTTTTCTACGTAAACTTCTACTACGTCACCTACAGCCAATTCAGGGTTGTAACGGAATTCAGCAGCGGGGATAATACCATCGCTCTTGTAACCGATGTTAACAACAACTTCGCGCTTGTTGATAGAAATTACAGTACCTTCTGCAACTTCGTTTTCATTTACGCGACCGAGTGTTTCATCGTAAGCCTTTTCCAATTCAGCCAAACTTTGAGCTGTTTCAGTTGTGCCGTTTTCGAAAGCATCCCAATCAAAATCAGACAGAGGTGCAATGTTCTTTAAATTCTCCATTTAAAAGTTAATAAATTAGTTAATTAATAATATTGATCAGACTACCCCGAGCAAAGCCAAATGGAGGACGGATTGGGGCTCTCGGCCCCTATGTGGAGAGATTGTCGACCACTCTCTTTAGCACGTTCGGTCTAAACACGGGCGCAAAATTACGTATTATTTTTGAGATGACCATCTATTTATACCTATTTTATTGAGTTATATTCAAATAAATATGTAATTTAGCACCGAATTTCTGGGTCTGGTGACAATTTTTGCTTCTGCAGATAATATCCTCCGGCTCCCGAGGAATGTGAATATTAATGCTGATTGTATGAAAAAAGAAACTACAAAAAGAATCTTATGGTTCTTATTCTATTTTGCCCTGGGGTTTGGAGTCGCTTTTCTGCTATATAATAGTGGACTCTTGTCTCGCGGTGAACAGTATGGTGAACAGTATAAGGATACGATAGCTGATATCAAAACTGATAGTCTTATTAAAACGGATACACTGCCCCATGTTGCCGATAGCACAATCTATGGTGTATCTGACGGATTCGGTATGAGCACGTTTGTGATGCAGGACAGTTTGGGCAATTACTACGAAGTGATGCGCATGGCAGACGATGGCACATACGGGCAGATATATGGTAGCTTGTCTGAGGGGCAAAAGTATGCAATGACAGTGCGTCAAGGAGGAGAGGTCTTGGACAAATTGTACAATCTGACACAATTGGAACTTTATGTCAAAGACTACTGCATCCTGAATGGTACACTCTATCTAAGGAATGAGGGTACTTGGGACGAAGTGGAGGTGAAATCGCTTGACGAGAGGGGTTTTGTTGCAATTGGAAAAAGCGGAAAAGAATATAATTATAAATCATCAGAAAAATAAAAAGATATGTTCTCAGGAATTGTAGAAAATATGGCGCGTCTCGTAGCGCTCGAACACGAACAAGACAATATTCATTTCACCTTTGAATGCGACTTCGCACACGAATTGAAGGTAGACCAAAGCGTTGCCCACAATGGTGTATGCCTCACCGTTGTTCGTCTGGATGGTGATACCTATGTTGTCACAGCGATGAACGAAACTTTGCGTCGCTCTAATCTGGGTATTTTGAATATAGGAGATGAGGTAAATGTAGAGCGTTCTATGATGATGAATGGCCGCTTGGACGGACACATCGTGCAGGGTCACGTGGATAGTACAGCCGTGTGCGAAAGCGTCGTAGAAGATGGTGGTAGCTATATCTACACCTTCCGCCACGACTATTCGCCTGAGATGGCGCGCCGCGGCTATTTCACTGTAGACAAAGGCAGTGTAACGGTCAACGGCGTTAGTCTGACAGTATGCAATCCTACGCGAGACACCTTCCAAGTGTGCATCATTCCCTATACCTACGAATATACAAATTTCCACGCTATCAAGGTGGACTCCGTGGTCAATATCGAATTTGATATCCTCGGTAAGTATATCTGCAGAATGCAGGAACTCAATGCGGAGGAATAATACCATATTTTAATAGTATAGATAGTCCAAAATATTCAATATATGAGAAAAATATTATTGCTTTTACTTGTGGCGATTATGCCAAGTTTGTTGTCTGCACAGAAACCGTCCAAGTTTGAAATCAAAGATGGCGATTTCTATGTAGACGGCAAGGTGACTCGAATCCTTTCCGGCGAGATGCACTATTCTCGTATCCCGCACCAATACTGGCGCCATCGTTTGCGTATGATGAAAGCTATGGGGCTGAATACAGTAGCAACCTATGTCTTCTGGAACTGGCACGAACCTGCACCTGGCCAGTGGGATTTCGAAGGTGATAAGAACTTGGCAGAATATATCAAGACTGCAGGCGAAGAGGGTATGATGGTGATTCTTCGTCCAGGTCCATACGTGTGTGCTGAGTGGGAATTTGGTGGTTATCCTTGGTGGTTGCAAAATGTTGAAGGTATGGAAATCCGTCGCGACAACGAAGCTTTCCTTGCGCATACTAAAAAGTATATTGATAGATTGTATCAGGAAGTAGGTCATCTGCTATGCACTAAGGGTGGTCCTATTATTATGGTACAATGTGAAAACGAATTTGGTTCGTACGTTCACCAACGTCAAGACATCCCATTGGCAGAGCATCGTTCGTATAATGCGAAAATAAAACAGCAGTTGGCGGATGCTGGTTTTGATGTTCCTCTATTCACCAGCGACGGCAGTTGGCTATTCGAAGGCGGTAGCACACCTGGAGCCTTGCCTACGGCTAATGGAGAAAGCAACATTAAGGTGCTCAAGGACTGTGTAAATCAATATCACGGCGGCAAGGGACCATATATGGTAGCCGAATTCTATTCAGGCTGGTTAGCGCATTGGGCAGAACCTCATCCTCGTGTCAATGCAAGCGCTTTGGCACGTCAGACTGAGTTGTACATGCAGAATGATGTCTCTATCAATTTCTATATGGTGCACGGCGGTACAAATTTTGCTTTTACTGCTGGAGCCAACTATGACAAGCGTCGCGATATTCAGCCCGACTTGACTTCTTACGACTATGACGCACCAATAAGTGAAGCTGGGTGGGCTACAGCTAAGTATGATTCTATTCGCAACGTCTTGGCCAAATATTCTAAGACTAAGTTGCCCAAGGTGCCAGCTCCAAATCCTATTATTGAAATTCCTGAAATCAAACTCTCAAAGGTGGCTGACGTTTTGACTTATGCTGATGCTATAGAAAGCGTTGAAGCTGACAAACCACTCACATTTGAAGAATTGGGACAAGGTTATGGCTATGTGCTTTATAGCCGCCACTTCAATCAGCCCATCACAGGTACTTTGATGGTGCCTGGACTCCGTGATTTTGCAGTAGTTTATGTTGACGGCGAGAAGGTGGGAGAACTCAATCGTAACACTCAAACTTATGAACTTGAAGTGAATATTCCTTTTAATTCTACCTTGCAAATCCTCGTAGAAAATATGGGTCGCATCAATTACGGTAGCGAAATTGTTCACAATAAGAAGGGTATCATCGAAACCGTAACCATAGGCGATATGCCACTCACTGGTGGTTGGAAAATGAGTAAGTTGCCGATGAACGAAATGCCTGATTTGGCCAAGATGAACAAGCGTTGTGCAGTAGCCAATACTCCTTCAGCAGCAAAGCGTTGGGCTGGCATGCCTGTTATGTATGAAGGTACCTTCACACTCAAAGACACCGGCGATACATTCCTGAACATGAGCGGTTGGGGTAAGGGTATAGTATTCGTGAATGGTCACAATCTTGGACGCTACTGGCACGTAGGGCCACAGCAGACGCTTTACGTTCCTGGCGTGTGGTTGAATAAGGGTGAGAACAAGATCGTTATTTTTGAACAACTCAATGATAAAACTCAGCAAAGTATATCCGCACAAAAGTCGCCTATTCTGGATAAAATGGAGTAGGATAAGTTGGAAATATTAAATACGAAATAAGGAATTTGATCTCAATAAATCAAATTCCTTATTTTGCTTTTTCTGCTTTGCGAAAGTTTTTATTCGCCTTCTATTTGATATTTATTGGTTCGGGTTCGCCTAAATCTTTAGGCTCTTTATCAAGGATGAAGTCTATAAACATTTTGACACGCGCCAGATATTCTCGCATCAAAGTGATGGCAGCTCGTTTGGCTTTAGGCGTTTTTGCGTTGAAGGCTTGCAGATTATTTACATCTAAATCCAAATGCTCAGCAAGGTATAGTGCTCTCTCGTTGTGAAATTCCTGAGAAATTATGGTGTAGGACTTAATACCGTAAATTTTTGTAGTTCTCAGTACGGACAACTTTTTCTGGAATATCTTCTACATTTGAATATATTTTACCTTTAGCATTATTTTCGATAATTGCATCGCAAGTGATGATAGCGATGATGCAAACAAGGCTTACTGGTAAAATGAAGTATAGAAAGATTTTTTTCAACGTACTCATTTGTTCTGTTCTTTTGAATGGAATGTTATAAAAGGAAGAATTTTATGTCAAGACAACGGCTAATTGCAGAAGTGGAGCAATTTGCCGTTATCTTGTTTGCGTATACATACAATTATAATATTTATAGCAATTTGTATGTGCCTTATTTCTTCGGCTACAAAGTTTACACTTCCAAACAACCTACGATGTCATTGACATCTTTTACACCATGATTATCCAACCACTCGTTGATGCCATTCACTACCTTGATTGTGACAGCAGGGTCGATAAAATTGGCAGTACCGATTTCAATTGCAGTTGCCCCAGCCATGATAAATTCGATAGCATCTGTTGCATTCATGATGCCGCCTAATCCGACGATGGGGATATTCACTGCTTGTGCCACTTGCCAAACCATGCGGAGCGCTACAGGTTTTACGCAGGGACCACTAAGTCCGCCTGTGCCGATGCTGAGGCGCGATTTGCGACGCTCAATATCGATGCTCATGCCCATCAGTGTGTTGATGAGTGATACAGAGTCGGCGCCTTCTGCTTCCACCGCCTTAGCGATGTCTGCGATGCTGGTGACGTTGGGCGATAGCTTTACGATGAGTGTTTTATCGTAGGCTTGTCTTACTGCTTTTACTACTGATGCAGCGCCTTCAGGAGTTACACCAAAGGCCATACCACCTGCCTTGACGTTGGGGCAAGAGATATTCAATTCAATAGCAGGGACGTGGGGTAGGGCGTTGATGCGTGAAGCACACTCAACGTAGTCTTCGAGCGTAGAACCCGACACATTGACGATGACGTTAGTATCGAGGTGCTCGAGTTGAGGATAGATTTCTTTGCAGAAATGATCTACGCCTTTATTTTGTAGTCCTACGCAGTTGAGCATGCCCGATGGTGTCTCGGCCATACGGGGATAATCATTGCCCTCGCGAGGATTGAGCGTGGTACCCTTGACGATGAACCCGCCCAGTTCGTTCAAATCAATAAAGTCGGCAAATTCCAAACCATAGCCGAATGTACCTGATGCTGTCATTACTGGATTTTTTAGCGACAGCTTGCCTATATTAACTCCTAATTTTGCCATTGTAATTGCTCTGTATTAAATACTGGACCTTCTTTACATACACACACGTTGTGACCTTCGTGATTCTTTTCTACGCAGCACAAACAAGCGCCCAAACCACATGCCATCAGATTCTCGAGTGAGGCTTCGCAAGTGATACCCTTGGCGTGTGCATAGCGTGCTACGGCCATCATCATGGGCTTAGGGCCGCATGTGGAAATAGCATCAAAATGTTCTGCCTCGAGCACGCTGTGTTGCGTCACAAAGCCCTTTTCGCCCAACGATGCATCTTCTGTGGTGATATACACAGGACCTACTTGTTCGAACAGGTCGAGTTGCAATAAATCCTTAGCGCTGCGTCCACCTAGCAGGAATGATGGTTGCACACCTCTCTCCTTCAAATACTCGCCATAAGCTAAAAGTGGAGCAGTACCTACACCACCGCCGACCAAAAGTACTTTGTTGCCTGCAGGATGTGTGGTAGTGAAACCATTGCCCAAGGGAAGCACGCAGTTGAGTGTATCTCCTGCTTGCATATTGTATAATGTACGAGTGCCTTCACCAACTGCATGCACGAGCAACCAAAGTTCGTTAGCCTCACGGCAAATGCGATTGATAGAAATAGGGCGGCGCAAGAATACGCCTTCTGTCTTGTCAACCTTAACTTCAACGAATTGTCCGGGCACCATTTCAGGTAGGGCACCCTCGTCGTTGGTGAGTTTCAACAATGCATAGCCTTCGCGTGGATGCTCCACTGCTACGACGCGCAAATCAAGTATATATTTTTTCATATATTAATAGGTGTTTCTTTTTCGGCAAATTTAACGATTATTTCTGTATTTCTCCTTTATTTCCTTAAAATAGTTGTACTTTTGTGCAAAAGAAAATGTGACGATTATGAACAGACTATTGGAAATATGTGCTGATAGCATTGGTAGCGCTCAGGCGGCGTGGCGCGGAGGTGCTGATAGATTGGAATTGTGTCAAGGGTTGGACGAAGGCGGTGTGACCCCCTCGTACGGCTATGTGAAAGCAGCTGTGCAACTGCCCAATATTCGCAAAAATGTATTGATACGCCCTCGTGGTGGTGACTTTATCTATACACCGGCCGAGGCACAGGTGATGATAGACGATATCCGCGTGATGAAGCAATTAGGTGTGGATGGCGTAGTGATAGGTGCACTGAATACCAAGGGCGAAATAGACATCCCATTGGTTGAGCAGATGATTGCAGCAGCTGATGGCATGGAGGTGACATTTCATCGCGCCTTTGATATGTGTGTCAATCCGAGCGAAGCACTTGAGCAACTCATTACAATGGGCTGCCACCGTGTACTGACCTCAGGATGTTCGGCTACGGCACTTGCAGGTGTGGCGCGTCTTAGGGATTTTGTACAACAGGCTCAAGGCCGTATCTCTATCATGCCAGGTTGTGGCGTGAAGAGTAGCAATGCCGCAGAAATTCTCTCTCTTTGTGGTGCTACAGAAATCCATGCTTCGGCTCGCGCCGGAGTAGAAAGTGCCTCGGAATATAGATTGGCTGGTGTCGAAATGGGTGCTGCTGGCCGTGACGAGTATTATCGTATGGAGACTTCGGCAGACGAGGTGCGAGGTATTAAGACTGCGATTTCTGCTTTGTAGAATCTTTTTCGAAAACTCAGAATGCCCTGAAAAAATCTGAAATATCTGATGATTGAGGGCTCCTTGAAAATTATCCTCAAAAAATCACTGTTTTCACAAACCTAGGCCTTGTGAAAATTATCCTAGACCTTTTTTAAACTAGCCGTCGCGAAATTTAAAAAAGGTCTAGGCTTTTTTCTGGCTCCCAAAAGTCTCATAAAATGGCAAAAGGATGCTATGTTTTTATTTAGATTCCTTCAGAAAATAATCTTTAGCCCCTTTTTTGCGTCAAATCTAAAAAAAATATCAAGAAAATTTGGTGGTAATAAAAAATAGTCGTACTTTTGCATCGCTTTAGAAGAGAAACGGGCGCTTAGCTCAGCTGGTTCAGAGCATCTGCCTTACAAGCAGAGGGTCGGCGGTTCGAATCCGTCAGCGCCCACAAGTTATTTAGGTTTTAGGTTAATTAAGGATGAGTAGACATTATTTGGGATTTCCCCAATTTTGTTTACTTTTTTTGTTTTATACAGCTTGTTATACTTCTCTGTATACTAAAACTTAATGAGTTCTTCCTTACAACTTAACTCCCACTTGTATCCACAAATCATTTTGTGTCGGCGAGAGAATTTGCTGTGTGCCCGAGCTGATACTTTCTCGGTTGAAATAGTGCAACAAACCATAGCGAGTGGCAAGGGATATATACTTGCAGGGTTCCCATTGTAATTGCCCTACGACGCGCATGCCGTGATAAGCGTAGGTGGGGAATCCGCCGTTGTATCTCAGTTGTGGCTCGTAGGCATAGATACGAGAAGAGTAGCCGTCGGTGAAAAAGACAGAGGCGAACAATTGCAAAGACAGGGTTGGCGTGGGTGCGTATTTGCCGCGAGTGGATAGAAGGAAACCATACTCGGGCGAGGTGGTTTGTGTCGTGGCTACAACAAAACTGGTAGAGGCGTTGACTTGAAACTTTTCCTGCTTGTAGGCTGATGAAAACTGCACTTGGTGGCGGCCTATGTATTCCATCAAGTCATAACCTGTCACGTTCTGTTGTTTAGTGTTAAATCGGTAGGAGAGTTGAAAGTTTACATTTTCGTTGAGCAAATATATCCCTTCAGCCTCGTATTTGAAGCGTTGAGAGGGATAATTGGTGCGATATGTGGGACGCGGATGGTAGCACCAATCTGTATAGGCCGTAGTGGTCAGTCGAGAATTGACTTGGTATTTTGCGCCAAGTAGTATGCCCGTCTCATTTTGCACACGGCTACCAGATTGTAGCGTTTCTGCAAATGGTGAAACGTAGCGCGGAGAAAAATAGCGTCCTTGCATAGTGAGCGTGAGCGAAGAGAAGGGCTTGCCTTGCAGTAGGTGTGTGGTTGCCAAGTGAGCGCCATCGTCTATCGCCAATTCACCTTGATAAGTCAAATATTTGTTTCGCCATGCTCCATCTACGCTTATGCCGCCTACATTTTGACCCCGTAGATAATATTTGTTGTAGGCTTTCATCGTGGGGTAGATCATTTTGTCGTAGTGCGCATAATAACCATTCGCTCCGACTTGCCAGTGGCTTTGGCGAAAGGATGTACGTGTGCCAGCAACGAATTGTCCGACCGTTCTTCGTTTGCCGATTTCGTTGAAATTGCGGTGTAGGCCGTCCGTCTTGAATGAAGTTACAGTGTCATATTTCAGTGTAGCATCAATCTTATCATACGACAGAAAAACCATCGTTTCCCAATCGCGCTTCCAACGTATAGAAGAAGCTATACCTCTCATAAAACCACTTTCAGCAGAGGACGTATGTGGTCGCAGAACGGACTTATTCTTTGGGACGAGAGTAATTGCACTTTTGGCACTGCTGAAATAATTATTGCCGATCAAAAGTCCACTGCCCCAGTTGATTTCGAAATCTCCCACCAGGAGTGAAACGTTGGGAATTAATCCTTCGACCTGCGCATAGGCAGAGATATAATCGTAGGGGTAGAAGCCTTGCTTGGCGACGGGTTCTCCATTGTCCTTTTGCAAAGTTAGACCATAAGATACGCCTTCGTGATGATGGTAGCGATAACGAAGTGTGTGACTCAATCTATTGCCCAAATATTGAGCATAGGGGTTGGGCGAAGTATATCCTGCTCTTTTATATAAAGGTATGTGAAGTGTGTTGTAAAGTTCGTGTTTGCCACGTCCGATGATATGCTTCAGTGGCGTTTTGCGACGAATAGTATCGCCGACATAAGTGAAAAGTGAAAGTTGGCAACGTGTGGAGTAGTCAATGCCCGAGATAACCTGTAGCTCGCCAAGGGTGCGAAATACGCGGCGTTGCTGGCGGTAGAGCAACAAAGAATCTGCTTGCGCTTCGCTAATGAAAGGCAGTCGCAGGATTTGTTCGCGCGTCGCGGTATTAATATTTATCGGGTTGTGATAAAGGATTTCTAAATCGGCTAAAAGTGCAGATTGTGCAGAGACAACACTTGCATCTCCTTCTTCGTTCATCATATTCAACTGGCTTTGATAGTAATCTTCCACGAAATCCTCCCACGACATGAATAGTTCACGCTGTGAGGACGGCACTTGAGCTTGCGCTAACAAAGCGAAGCAAAAGGCAGAGAGTAGCAGGATATGGCGAGAGAAAGACTTCACTTGAGTGTAGCAGGATAGGGGTGTTGAATAAAGCAAAAGGGAGACGAATACCTGCAATAGGTATCATCTCCCTGGTATGAATTAGTGTAATGTCAAATGTAGAGAAAAAATATACATCTTAACGGATAAACAAAAGTTCGCGATACTTAGGCAATGTCCACATGTCATCCTCTACGATCAATTCCAGACGGTCAATGTGGAAACGTATACTTTCAAGGTAGGGCGCCACTTCGTCGTGGTAGGCGATGGCTTTGCTTCTCACGTTTTGAATTTGGTTGACCTCCTTGCGCTTTTCTACCATTTCGTCTACGGCTTCAGCAATGAATTTAGTGTGCTTATTGATCTTCTTGATCAAATCTATATTGTAGCAAGTCAATTGCTCGATCAACTCAGTGTCATCAAATGCGCATTGCATCTTGTGCACGTTGGTAGCCAGTAGGGTTTGATATTTCGTAGCAACGGGGATAATGTGGTTCATGCATAGGTCGCCCAACACGCGACTTTCGATTTGTATTTTCTTGAAATAAGTTTCCCACTTGATCTCATTGCGTGCCTCGAGTTCGTGACGATTCATCACCTTCATGTTTTCAAACATTTCGATGGTTTGGTTGTCCAGATATCTGTCGAAAACTATTGGTGCTGAGGTTTCGCAGTCAAGGCCGCGGCGCTTAGCTTCTTCCTGCCACTCTTCACTATAACCATTGCCATCAAAATGGATTGGGCGACAGGTACGGATGTCTTCGCGCAAGACTTCGAGAATAGCCTCTGTCTTGTTCATTCCATTAGCCATACGTTCATCTACGCGTTTGCGGAAGTTGGTCAATGCTTCTGCCACGGCGGTATTGAGGGCTATCATTGCACTTGCACAATTGGCGCTAGAACCGACTGCGCGGAATTCGAATCTGTTACCAGTGAACGCAAATGGTGAGGTACGGTTGCGGTCGGTATTGTCCACCATCAATTCGGGGATTTGGGGGATATCCAGTTGTACGCCATGCTTGCTATCCAGTGTCAAATGCTGGTTATCATGCGACCCCTCGATTTCGTTCAAAAGTTTGCTGATTTGTTCACCCAGGAAACTTGAGATGATTGCTGGTGGCGCTTCTCCGCCGCCCAAACGGTGCGCATTCGTAGCGCTCATGATAGAAGCTTTCAGCAGTCCGTTATGACGATAAACTCCCATCAAAGTTTCTACGATGAAAGTCACAAAACGTAAGTTCTCCTCGGGAGTTTTACCCGGTGCGTGCAATAGTGTACCTGTGTCGGTGGTCAAGCTCCAATTATTGTGTTTACCCGAACCATTGATGCCAGCAAAAGGCTTTTCGTGGAGCAGACAACGGAAACCATGCTTGCGTGCCACATTGCGCATGATCATCATGAAGAGCATGTTGTGGTCAATGGCCAAATTGCATTCTTCATAGATCGGCGCTAATTCGAATTGGTTGGGTGCAACCTCGTTGTGACGTGTTTTGCAGGGAATACCAAGTTCAAGCGAACGGATTTCGAGTTCTTTCATAAATTCGCCTACACGCTCGGGAATGGCACCAAAATAATGGTCATCCATCTGTTGGTTCTTGCTACTTTCATGCCCCATCAGTGTGCGACCTGTCAGCAGTAGGTCGGGGCGAGCGGCATAGAGACCTTCATCTACGAGGAAGTACTCTTGTTCCCATCCCAAGTTGGTGGTGACACGTGTCACCTTTTCGTCAAACAATTGTGCGACGGCTGTTGCTGCTGTATCGATAGCACCGAGCGATTTCTTCAGAGGTGCTTTGTAGTCGAGCGCTTCTCCAGTGTATGCAATGAAGACTGTAGGGATCATCAGTGTATCGCCGATGATAAATACTGGCGACGAGGGATCCCAGGCTGAATAACCACGTGCTTCGAAAGTAGAGCGAATACCACCATTGGGGAAGCTTGAAGCATCGGGCTCTTGTTGAATCAATTGTTTGCCAGAGAAGTGCTCGATCATTCCGCCTTCGCCGTCATGCTCCACAAAGGCATCGTGCTTTTCTGCCGTACCTTCAGTCAAGGGCTGAAACCAGTGTGTGCAGTGTGTCGCTCCCATATCCATCGCCCATTGCTTCATACCCTTTGCCACTTCGTCTGCTACGTCCATGGTCAAAGGAGCGCCTTGTTCTATGGCTTTGGTGAGTTTTTCGTAGGTATCTGCGGAGAGATAGCGATTCATCTTTTCCTTGTTGAATACGTACTTACCAAAATAAGCCGAAGGCCTTTCTGTAGAGGGGGCTACGAACGTGGGACGCTTCTTGAATGCTTCTTCTACAACTTTAAATCTGAGGTGCGACATATTATATAATGTGTATGATTGACTTGAACTTGTTGAAAAATGGAAAGATGGGCTCACAAATCCTTCAAACAGTGTTTCGTAAAGCCGCCTATTCCCTTTCATCTGCAAAAATACAATTTAAGTGGCATCAAAGCTCAAGTTTTTCACATTTTGTTTCACTTTTTTGTAAAGTAAGTTGTAATAGTCTAAACTTTGCTTTCTTTCCATTTCAAATATTCTAATGATTGCAGTGTACTTTCTGTTTTTTTATTACTTTTGTCTGCGATAAACTATATAAGTATGGAAAAAGATTCTACCGCACGTCAGAATGTAGTGATCGTTGTACCTTGTTACAACGAAGAGGCTGTGCTACGCGAGACCCACGCTCGTCTGACGGCTGTGTGTCGGCGCATTGAGCAGGAGTACCTGTGTCTGTCTGCCCACTTGCTCTATGTGGACGATGGTAGTCGCGATGCCACCTGGCAGATGATTAGCGAATTTGCCAGTCAGGACAAGGCTTCACATGGTTTGAGGTTGTCGCACAATTGCGGGCACCAGCACGCACTTTGGGCTGGTCTTGAATGGGCTGCACACCATGCCGAGGCTGCGGTGTCTATTGACGCAGACCTGCAAGACGATGTAGATGTGATCCTGCAAATGGTACAGCGTTGGCAGAGTGGGGTAGATATTGTGTATGGTGTTCGCCGAGATCGCCCGACAGATACATTCTTCAAGAAGCATAGTGCGCAAATGTTTTATCGTCTCTTGCGCAAATTGGGCGGTGATGTCGTTTACAATCATGCAGACTTCCGCCTGATGAGCCGTCGTGCGCTTGCAGCCTTGATGACTTATCCCGAGCGCAACACCTTCCTTCGTGGTATGGTGCGCACACTTGGATTTGCCGAAGATACGGTGCTTTATGATCGTGGCGAACGTTTTGCAGGCGAATCCAAATATCCTTTGCGCAAGATGCTTGCCTTTGCCCTCGATGGTATCACTTCTTTCTCCGTACGTCCGCTCTCGCTGATTGTATGGATAGGGTTGCTCATCATTCTATTGGCTATTGCTGCAGTTGTCTATGCATTGGTACAGCATGCCTTGGGCAATACGCTTCCCGGTTGGACCTCGTTGCTCATCTCCATTTGGTTTGTCGGCGGCGCTATGCTCACTTCGCTTGGTGTGATAGGTATCTATGTCGGCAAGATTTATTCGGAAGTCAAACAGCGCCCTCGTTATATCATTTGGGAAGAGTGCTGATGAAATATGCGACGTGCGACAGATATGTGATATACGTTGATTTATTAGATAATTAATGCATCCTAAAGCATGGGTCACCTGCTTTAGGATGTATTGCTTTTTAAGTTTTACATCATTATTGGGCTAACAATCTTTCATATCATGCTTGTCATGAATCCGCTACTCAAATCGTAAGTTCACAGATTTTTTAGAATCCCATGCTTGTCTCAAAAAAATCTCATAGGATGAGACAAAAATTTCATAGGATGAGACAAAATTCTCATGGGATGAGACAAAAATTTCATGGGATGAGAAAAAAGTCTCAAATGATGAAATATTTTTTGAGACACATTTGCCTCAATCATAGGTCCAGCAAAAGTGCGTAATATAAAAGGGAAAATCTCTAAAACGATAAGTGTGAAAGGAACGTGAGTGGCATGTGGAATCACTTCTCACATTAATATAATATGAAACCCCGAGATGGTTTAAGTCTCGGGGTTTCGTTGATTTTGGGCTATGAGCCTATGTTACCATTTCAAGAACTTGTGTGTACGTTGTCCTTCGCTTGTTTTTATTACAACAAGGTACGAACCGCGTGGGCATCCATTCATAGCAATAGCAGCTTGATCTGTTGTTGCAGTGGTATGGCCAACGACTACACCGCCAAGGTTGACGATGGTGACGTCTGCATGCTGTGGCAATTGGCTTAATCGGAGTGTCTCCGACGCGGCGTCATATTTCACTTTGCATCCGTCGACGTCAGTTTGTGTAATAGCTGTATTGACATTTGTCATTGTGCTGAAGCGCAGGGTGTGAGTGCATGTGGTGCTGTATGGACATTGGTACTGATATTCCGTACCTGGGCCGCAACTACCATTACCTAGTCCGCGCTGCATGTAGTCGAATGTTGCATAGACAACGTTATCTTTCACCAAATCCCAAGGGTGCAATTCTGGTACAAGATATTGTTTTTGGTCGTAGTGTGAGAGCGAGAAGGATACTTGACCTTCTGTCTCTACCTTAATACCTTCGCCAGTGTTGGGGTTGATCATCTTGACTTCTCTCAATCCCATTCTGTTACCATGAGATTGTGGGTGAGCATACATTTCAAACATATCGTCTACGGTCGTAGTATATCTGCCCAAATATGAACCCGTCTGTCTGTCGACATAGTTTTCCCAAGGCCCTTTGGCGTAGTATTCTACATCTTCAAATCCTGCAGGGAAAATCATATCCATACCGATACGGCGCAGTCCGGAGTTGGGATTGTATGACACCTTCATGTCTACCACGCCCGAAGCATAAACTGTGTATTGCACATTGTATGGACAGCGCTGATGAGATACGCTCACGTTGATTGTGCACGATTTCTTATCGCTAGCTAACGATGCGTCAACCGAAGCCGATTTGATGCTTGTGCTATTGTCGCCGAAATTGTGATTGCCATAGGGGCTTTCGTTTTCAATCCATCTGATATTACTATAGATGGGGTAGTTGCCCTCATTTTGCATCACGGTGACACCGCCCGAGATCCACTCTTTGACGAAGCCTTGGGCATCCAGTTTGAATGTGATATTACCATTGCTCACTGTATAACCATTGCTTGTAGTCAAAGTCAATGTTTCGCCAGTATTTTCAACAGCAGGTAGTGTACCTCTTTCTTGTATGACAAATTGTTCGGTTGCGATATTGTATTTGCTGTCGCACCAGATTTCTTTTTCGTTTTTCAGCAATTCTACATTGAGCGCATATTCCTTGCCGCTTTCTATTTGTTCAGTCAGGGCGACGGGGAATTCTGCTGTACTGCCAGGTGTGACCGAAGGCATAGCCTGTTCCTTTGTTTCAACAGGTTCGCCATTGCACAACAGGGTGTAGCGCAGTGTGAATTCATTGAGGTTTGTAAAGTTGTATTTATTCTTCACACTCAAGGTTTGGTTCGCCTTGTTGTAGGTAAAGGCTGCATATTGGTACACCTTTTTTACTTCTGTCAGTTTGGACGTCCATGCTCTGTCGGCAGTGATGATACCGTTGTTGCAGAAGTTGCCTTGATGTGGACCTGGATAGTCGTATCCAGTATGATAGGTTGGGAAACCATTTTTCACCAAGTTGTCGTTTTTGATATCTTGAGGGTCATAAATAGATTGGTCCACCCAGTCCCAGATACAACCACCGATACCATAATTGCTATCTTCGATGATGTTCCAATAGTCTTGCAGGTTGCCCACAGCATTACCCATAGCATGAGCATATTCGCACAGGAAGAAAGGTTCGGTGCCGATACTGTAGCTACAGTGTGCACGTGTATAGTTCAGGTCGGGATACATCTTCGAATCAAAGTCTGTATTTGCTGCCGAGTTGTCGTTGGAGTAACCTTCGTAGTGGATAGGTCTGCCGTCCAGACTTTGTATTGCTTTGTAGGTAGCATCAAAGTTAACGCCGACACCTGATTCGTTGCCCAAAGACCAGAATACCACGGATGGGTGATTGCGGTCTCTGTATACCATTCGCATGGTGCGGTCCACGTATTGAGCTTGCCATGTGGGGTCGTTCGAGATGCTGTTTCTGCCCTTGTCTGTCCAACTCTTGTGACATTCCACGTCTGCCTCGTTCATCACGTACAAACCATAGTGGTCGAACATGGCGTACATCTTGGCTTGTCTTGGATAGTGGCTTGTTCGCACCGTATTGACGTTGCTTTGTTTCATCAGTTCGATATCTTTCAGCATAGTGGCTACGTCGATCGAACGGCCATGCAGAGGATGACTGTCCTGTGTATTCACACCTTTGAAGTAGACGCGCTGGCCATTGATTTTTACAATACCTCCTGCGATTTCCACTTTTCTGAAACCGTATTTAGTAGAAAATACCATTTCTTCTTCGCCAGCAGCATTCTTTTGTGCCACCACCACGGTGTACAGATTGGGCTTTTCGCTCGACCACATCTTCAGTTGCGACAGATTGTCGAAAGTCACGTCGATATTCTTACTTTCTTCCCAAGTACTGAAGGTTACTTTTGTCGTATTTGTAGCTACCACAGTGCCATCGGGAGCAAGCAGTTTAGTTTCGATCTGTTTTTCTGGTGTGCCATCCTCACGTTTGCTCAGTTCGAATGCCACATTCATCTTTCCGCCATCAAATGTCGAGTTCAGTTCGCTTGTGATATAATGGTCGCGTACGAATGTCTTGGGTGTAGCATAAAGATAAACGTCGCGGTGCAAACCACTCATGTGGAACATATCCTGACCTTCGAGATACGAAGCGTCGCTCCATCTGAACACCTGTACACAGACGTTGTTGTTGCCCGTTCTGACGTGTCCGCTGATGTCGAATTCGTGGTCAGTATTACCTCCTTGGGTGTAGCCTACGTATTTGCCATTCACCCACACAAATGCTGCACTATACAGACCGTCGAAGTGCAGGAACACATTCTTGCTGTCCCAACCTTGTGGCAAAGTGAAATCTCTGCGATATGAACCAACGGGATTGCCACCCACACCATCCACCTTATTTTCAATGTAGGGCGGATTGTTGACAAAGGCATATTCCACATTGACATACAGAGGCAGGTCATAACCCTTCATTTCCCAGCACGAGGGTACTTCGATCTTGTCCCAACCGCTCACGTCAGCATTGTCGCCCCAGAATTCAGCTTCGCCTGGTCTCAGCAAAGGCTCAGTCACAAAGTTAAAATTCCAAGTGCCATTCAGACTCAAATAATCAGCCTTTTCTGGAGTCAGCCATGGCATATCATAGTTGACATCACGCTGCATAGATTCAGTGGTAGAGTAGGGGATGAAGGTAGCATGAGCCGCTTCTTTGTTTTCCTCGAAGAACGTTTGATCTTCCCACACCGTAGTCATTGATGCACGTACGGGGATGGGGACAAATTTCGTATCATCGTTAGCAATATCAGTGGTCACAGCAATCTTGCTATTAGCCACCGAGCGCAGATAGTATTTCACGTTTTTATAGATACCATATATACGATATGCACCCTCTGGGGTTTCTTCGAAATACAGGTTTTGATTGTAGTTGGTCCTGTCTGTCGTATAGAGCAAAGGTTCCAAACTGTGGTTCAGGCAAAGGTCCATCGACAGGTTGAGGCTGCCCAATGTGAAGATGATACCATTGTTGCCATTATACAGACTCCAGATTTGCATTTGATCGCCTTCTTTGTAGTTTTGCGAGTAGAGATTTGTCTCCAACTTAGCACCCGCTGGAGCAGCAATCACTTGCTTTGTCGCTACATTTTGAAATACATAACTTTTACCCACTGCTGGTGGCGACACGACATATCTGCCTGTGTCTTCAAATCGGAACAGCACATCGTTGCCCGAGGAAACATTAGTCACGGTGACTTTGCCATTTGTCACACCAAGACATTGGTACGAATTGGCTGAGTTGACCAGTTGGTACACATTCTCTCCCTTTTGCACAAGGCGGAACAATTGGTTGGGGTTCAGGTTGGCCGCTTCAAAGGTCCATTGCACGGGGTATCCCAATGTGGGCGCCATATCGATGGCTTTCTTTGAGGTGGGATTCACCAGCACATATATCCCCTGTCTGTCTGTGGGATATAGTGCCCATTCTTGTCCTTTACTCTCAGTGTCCAGATTTTCCAGGACGATGCGTGCATCATTGTCCAGATTGTTGCCATTTGACAAATACCTGCCGTCTGTGACGCTGGCTATCCTGAATATCTGCATCATTTCAGCAGACGTGTTGAAAGCCACGGCAGACGTAGTACTCATGCCCGCCCATACGGCGAGCAATGTGATCAGTAGATGTAGTTGACGTCTCATATTATATATATTATTGTTCAAAATTGCCGTAAAGATAGTGAATATTATCTAATATCCTATGCTTGATCGAATTTATTTTCGTGGTATGATTAAAGGCAATCGTTCTTTACGATTTGCATAATTGATAACGCTCTGAAAAAAACTTAGACCTTTTTGAAAAAAACCGCCGAGGAATTTGAAAAAGGTTAAGGTTTTTTTGAAAAAGGTTTGACCTTTTTTTCTTCATAATTAATCGAGGGAAAATTTGTTGTACTTCAGTTTCTTTTTTAATTGAATATAATCGTTGTATTCATTTTGTAATTAGACGGTTAATTTCTTTTCTTTTGTTGCTAATCTTTACATCTTACATCCAAACTTATTTATTTTAGCTTTTGTAAAGTGCACATTGCAAATCTTTATTTTGTAATTTTCTTGTAAAATGGTATGGATTTTTTATATTTTTTCGTACATTTGCGGCGTATATACCTTTATGAACCAATATTTCGTGGCCAAAAGTCGTGCTAATAGATATAAAAACATCCATTTCATCTATCTTTAACGCGAAGTATATTGGCTCTGATTTTTAACGCAAAACCTAATTAAAAACTAAATAACATTATGAAGAAAAGATTACTTTTTTTATTCTCGCTACTATTGTTAGTTGGGAATGTAGTGGCACAGGATTATTCTGTGTATGAAACTGGAGCTCATAATAGATCGGATCGTCTCCTTAAGAATGTATCGTTGCGTGGATCTTCATCAGCACAACAAAAAGTTTTTGCTGCGGATATGACCACTTACAATGCGAAACTTTATTATGATGCTACAGAAACAAATGAATTAACTGTTAGTGCTGGTGAAACTTTGACAGTTGACTTTTCGTACACTGGTAGCTGGATGCATAGTTATGTATTCATTGACAAAGATGGAGATGGATTTACTGCTTCTGTAGATGGAAATTATCTTCCCCTAGAGGATTTAGCTTCATTCTCTTGCTATGGTGATGATGCTGCAGGATTTTACAACAGTCGCGGTGAAAATGTTCAAAGTGTAGGACTTGGCAATTTGGTGAATGCATGTCCTTCATTTAAGGCACCAGAAACTCCAGGTACTTATCGTATCCGTTTTAAGGTAGACTGGAATAGCATTGATCCTAAGGGAAATCATGCATATCCTAATAGTAATACCCTTGTTAGTAATGGTGGTGCTATTATTGATGCTAAATTAATTGTAACTGATGCAGTAGTTGATCCAACTCCTGAACCCTCTGCTCTTCCTGATCCTATTGAAGCATCTGCATTTGTCGCAGGAAAGGTTTACTTGATTAAGAACGTAGCAGCAAATAAATTCTTGTATAACGAAGGTAATGCTATTAAAGTTGGCAACATCGCTGATCTCACAAATATTCCATCTAACTGTTTGTTTACTGCAGTAGAAGTTACAGGTGGTGTAGCCCTCAAGGCTTGCAATGGTGAATATTTGCCTAGTACTGGAGCAAGTGGAACTGCGTTGACTACAGCTGCTAATCCTAGTGCTGTAAATCTAAGTGCAAAGGGTGGTACATATCCTTCTACAACTCTTAATGTTTTAGTTGGTGCTGCTGGTAACTATTGGAATATTGTTGGCGGTGCTGGTGGTTCTGAATTATGCTTCTATAATGATGTTAATGATCCTAATGGTGTATGGGAATTCCGTATTATGGGAGATGCTGGTACAGAAGGTCCTGATCCTGAAGCTCCAGTTGTTATCACTGACGTAGCTCAATTGAGCAATACTAAGTGCTACACACTCGTATCTTCTGACACTGGTCGCGGTGGTATGTATGCACTCGCTGACAAGGTGGATATGTGCGGTGTGACTTACAACCAAGCTCAAGAATGCCACGGCATCGCTCGCAATGCTGAGGATCCTAAGCAACAATTCGCATTCGTAGAATACGAAGGCAAACTCTATCTCTATAGCGTAAGCGAAAAGAAATTTGTGATGAAGAGCGGTGATACCAACGCACTCGTTGGCGAAGCTCCATTCCAACATGTAGTTGTAGAAAAAGTTGGTGAAAACACATTCGCTCTCCAAGCTAATGGTACTCACTACTTCACAGCGTCTCCAGGTTGGTGCGCTAACCCATCACGCGGTACTTGTGTTCAATCTACCTTGAACAGCAAATCTACAGCCGATGGTTGGGACGATGGTGCATGGTACACTATCACAGAAGTTGCTGACTTTGACCCAACTGAAGCACTTGCATTGCTCAATCCTTCAGCACCAGTAGGTCCATCTGAAGCTGAAGTTACTGCACTTTTGGAAAAGGCTACACAAGCACTTGCTCTTGACGGTGTTGGTTACCCTGTTGAAGCAAAAAGAGAAACTTTGAACACAGTTAAGGCGGCGCTCGAAACTGAAGTTACTCAAGATAACTACAATGCACTTGTTGCTACACTCACAGAATATGTAGCTACAACAGACGTTAAGATGCCCGAAAGTGGTAAGGCTTACACATTCGTTAGCAAGCAAAAGAACGGTACTCTCTATTATCTCACTTATACTTCAAGTGGTGTAGTGACTACAACCAATGTTGCTGAAGCAACTCCATTCGTGTGCAAGACACTGGAAAATGGTAAGTTTGTCTTTGTTAACAATGCTGGCAAGTATATGATATGGAGAGGTAATACTGCAGGTTTGAATGGTGCTAAGGGTTACTATGACTCTTATGACATTTCTGCTGCTGCATGGTGTGATATTGAATTGACTAAGGTTATTGAAGGCGCTAATGTTGCTGCTGGTAATGAAGAAAAACTCTTCGGTTGCATGTTCTTTAAGGGTAGAAGAGAAGCTTCAGGTACCAACCAGTTTAATTATACTGTAATTAAATCAGATGGTATTTATGACCAAGCTAGCGTTCCTTTCTTTAATGACAATTTCTCATCAGCAATGATGCTCGTAGAAGCAACTTATCCTAATAAACCTGAACTCAAGGCTGCTGATGGCTTGGACGTTGCTGCAATCGCAACATACAGCGCTCCATTTGCAACTGTAGTACCTGAAGGCGTAACTGCATGGTATGCACAATCAGAAGGTGGTGACTACGTTAGTATGACAGAAGTAGAAGGTGCTATCCCAGCTAATACTGGTGTTGTATTGACAAGCGAAACAACTGGCACAGTGACTATGGTTCCTGCTGCAGCTGAAGAATTGGCTACTGTAAGCGGCAACCTCCTTAGCGCAGCAGCTGCTGCTGGCGATTGTGATGTTGAAGCTACAACAAATGCATACGTTATTGGTAAGGCTGACGGTGTGGTAGCATTCTACCCACTTAGCGCAACTAATCGCACAATTGCACAAGGTAAGAGCTTCTTGGTATTGCCTACAGCTTCTCCTGTAGTTAAGATGAACTTTGGTGGTGAATCAACAGCTATCGAAACAGTAGAAAAGGTTGATGCTAACGCACCTATCTACGACCTCAGCGGTCGCCGTGTAGTGAATATGACTAACGGTGGTGTTTACATCCAAAATGGTAAGAAGTTTATCGTAAAATAATTTCAATTCATTATTAAAAATACATCGACATGAAAAAATCATATATCACTCCGGCTTCTCAAGAGATTGCTTTGCAACTCGAGAGTATGGTAGCCATGTCAATCGCAATTGACAACGACAAGGAAGTAGGTGGTTCAGATGCCTATACTAACAAGGGCGGATGGAGCAGCGAAAACTGGACCGACACAGAATCTACTGACGAATTCTAATCGGATACGATACAGTAGTAAGACTATAATTAAAGGAGCAACCTCAAGCGGGGTTGCTCCTTTGCTATTACTGATATGTGTGTTTAGATATTTAATTATTGCTTTATTAGTAGGAGACATTTTTAGGTAGTTATTGATATATTTGTTTATACTTAAAAAATCTTCTTTTCCCCTATTATTCTCTATCAAATACACTTTTTTACAATTTAATACACACTATGCTATTTTTTGTTTTATCTTTGTGGCGAAATGTGTAAATCAATTTTTATTTAACCTTAAATTAAAGCTCATGAGAAAGTTTTTTTCTTTCATGCTGCTTTTCGTGTATGCTACGACATACATGATGGCTGGCAATGTGGTCGGTTCGACAACGCTCCCAGAAAATGGGCGCCCCGAACACGTCTACACAATGAAGAATGCTAACAATCTCTATGTGAGTAAGACCACTGCTCCTACACAGACAGAGAGTAATTATGCCAAGGTGGCATTCTATGCTGTCAGTGGAGTAAGCAACGCTTATCACATTTATGATTATGCTAGCAAGAAATGGTTGTCTTACAACAAAGCGACTAGTTACAGCAACTGTCAAGACTTTGTAAAATTGGTAGACAGTAAGGCAAGTGCTAATTACTTCAAGTTGGACAATTATTCAGGCAACAATTACCAAATTTCGCCTTACACTTCTACTGGTTCTACCGACAAATATCTGAACTGGTACAAGGGTCAAGACTTCAATCCATTGAACGGATCAAATACCCTTGGTCTATGGCAAGACAGTGGTTCTGCTGACAATGGTAGCCGTTGGACATTTACTGAAGTCGTGTTCTCGGATCGTACTTACACCGTAGATGTGCCAGATGGTATCACAGTGACTATTGGTGGTAAAAGCTATACTGATGGCCAAAGTGTAGTCGTAGAAGGTACTTTGGATAAGTCTCAGGTAACAGTTAATGCCCCTAATGGTAAATATGCTTTTGTAAGCGTTGATAATGCTACCAGCACTGTGTCTGTGAGCGTTGTTACATTGCCAGAACAAGGCGCTAGCCAACCCTACACTAATGCTTGGGTGTATCCTAAACAACAAGACAATGTGGGTGAGGCTTCCTTGGAAGAAGTTGATGGCGTATATACATTGAGCAACAATGTGCTCGCTGCAAGCTTTATGAAAGTGGGCGGCGCAATGTACTTTGCTGGTTCAAATGCTATGAATCTTGCTGCTGGTACTGAACTCTTTACCGTTGCATTTGGTAATGGTGACAATGTACCCGCTTCTTCTATGACATTGAAGAGTGTTACTACAGAATCTCTGACAGGTCGCAGCAATGCAGTCGGTGGTGCAGAGCACTTTGATGGTAAGCAAATCGTAGCTAATTTTGAATATACCTACAATGGTGCAAAGGTTAATATCGTATGGCGTGCTATCTTGCGTGATGGTAGCCACTACCTCCGTACAGAAATGGATTTGACAGGTGTCGGCAATGTGGATATGTACAACATTATACCTTTGATCTACAATGTTGATGCTAAGGCTGCAGGTTCTACACCCAAAGTAGTAGGTAATACACGTGGTTCAATACTTGTCAGTGACAAGATTTTTGCAGGTCTCGAAACGCCTACTGCTTACAATACAGTAGGTGGTGCTTCTGGCGATAGTGATCCATGGGTTTTGGCAGAAACAAAGTCTCCTATCAGTTTGAGTTCAGGGTCTTGGCAACAAATGTCATCTTCTGAGATACCACCTCGTGTTACCGAATTTACCGGAGCATCTTATCCCAATATCTATGCTTATAAGATGCAGAACTTTACATTGACCAAGGGACAAAAGGTAGAAGTTACTATCACTTATGTTAGTGGTAGCAACCGTTTGAATTTTGGTGGTGTAGACTTGATTGATAGTGGTGGTGGTGTCGCAGCATCCGACTATCATAGCGGATATACTGGCAACCAGCATTCTAATAACACCTTCACTTTCACAGCGCCCTACGATGGCACCTTTACTCTCCGTGCATTTGTTGAAAAGATGACAGAACCTATTACTGCATCCAGCACAATGAGTATCAAAATATACAATGTTAAACCTGGTGTTACAATCAATACTGACCTCGTTGGTATCCAAGGGTTGTGGAGTCGTAACACAACTCTTGCTTCGGGCGAAACATGGAAAGTCAGTGCAGTCGTTGGTCTTGTAGCACAAGATGGTACTCAATCAAATAGCAATATTCATGCTACTCAAAAGCGCCGTTCGTTCCTCGCTTATTCTGAACGCGAACGTGCTGTGCCCTGGCGTCCATTCCCACACTACAACAGCTGGTACGAACTCAATATCGATCGCAACAATGCTGCTGATCCTACTCAAAACATGAACGCTAACCAAGTGCTCGATGTGATGAACAACTGGAAGACCAACTTCTTCGACAAATATGGTGAAGGTATCGTTGCCTTCGTTATCGATGATGGTTGGGATAATTATGGTACCTGGACATTCCACAATGGTTTCCCCAATGAAATGCGTGACATGGCAGCACTAGCTAGCCAGATGAATGCAGGCGTAGGTGCATGGCTCGGCCCTGTAGGTGGTTACGGTACCAGTGGTAATTATCGTCGCAACTACTGGAGCAGCAAGGGTGGTATGCAATTGTCTAACCCTGCATACTATCAAGTATTCAAAGACGCTGCTTACAACCTCGTGAAGAACCAAGGTGACTTCAAGTTCTTCAAGTTTGACGGTATTTCTGCACAAGCATCAGCCGTAGGCCCTGATGCAGGCGACACTGGTAATGAAAATGCTGAAGGTATCATCCGCCTTGAACGTTTTGTACGTGAAGAACTTCGCGAAGATATCTTTTTCAACACTACCGTAGGTACTTGGGCTTCTCCATTCTGGTACCAAATCACAGATGCTACTTGGCGTCAAGAAGGTGACTATGGTGAAATTGGTAACAACTCTATCGACCGCGAAAAGTGGATCACTTACCGCGACCGCCTCGTTTATCAAAACTATGTGACCAATTCTCCTATCTGTCCTATCAATACCCTGATGACTCACGGTTTCATCCTTACTACCCGTGGTGCTGTCAGCAAGAATATGGATTATAATGCAGTCCTCCGCGAATTGCGTTGTGCATTCGTTTGTGGTTCTGGTATGGTCGAACTCTATGCAGACTATGGTTTGATGAATAGTATCAACAGCGGTAAGCTTTGGGCCGACCTTGCAGAATGTGTAGCTTGGCAAAAGAAGAATGCCGACGTATTGGCAGATGCTCACTGGGTAGGTGGCAATCCTTGGACAGGTAGCCAACAACAAGTTTATGGTTGGGCTTCTTGGAATGGCTCAAAGGCTACACTCGCATTGCGTAATGGTTCAAATTCTTCTCAAAGCTATTCATTCACTCTCCGTGAAGCCTTGAACATTCCTGCTAACATCAGCGGCAATATTATCCTCAAGAAGTCATTCAATGTGCAAGATCCTTTGTCTGGTTTGAGTGAAAATACTGCAATTGATATCGATCAACGTCTCACAGTCACTCTTCCTGCAAGCAGTGTATTTGCATTTGATGGTATCGATCCTGATAATTATGTTGAACCAGTGGTTCCTGGTTATTCTAAAGTTGAAGTGAAGTCGCTCAGTGATTTGAGCAATGATAAGGTTTATTTCATTGAATCTGCACGTTGTTTCCTCGCCAACAATAGCACATCAAATGCTACCGGTTTGGCAACAAGCAATGGTCGTCAAGCGCTCACCGAAGATCTTGCTAATGAAAATCAGCACTTCAAGATTCTCAACGAAGGTGGACAGTATTATCTCTATAGTGTAGGTGCTCAAAAGTATGTCAACAATGTTGGTACTTATACAGATTCGCCTGTTCATGCTCTCAATTTGACTGCAGTTAGTGGTAGCTATCCTTGGAAACTCTCTATCGGCGCCAATTATTTGAATTCGCAAGAAAAGAATATGATGGACGCAGGTATAGTTCTCAATGACTGGTCTACAACAGATGCCGGCAACTGCTACAGAATTAGTGAAATCCTCTACACACCCGAGGAAACTGATCAATTCCCTAAGCAAATCACCGATGTCAGCCAATTGAGCAACAACGTGATGTATACTATCAAGTCCAAGGACGCTGGCCGTGGTAATATCTATGCACTCAGCAACAAGGTTGATATGTGTGCAGTCACCTACAATCAAGCTCAAACTTGTCATAGCACAGCTTACAATCCAGAAGATCCTAACCAACAATTTGCTTTCGTTAAGCACGATGGTAAATTCTATTTGTACAGCGTAGGTCAAAAGAAGTTTGTCGGAAAGTCTGGTGACGTCAATCATCTGACCAATGCTGCACCATTCGACTACATCACCGTGACCGAAGAAGTCGCAGCTGCTGGCGAAGACTATTTCTCATTGTTCATCAAGGATGCACACTATCTCACAGCCTCTCCAGGTTGGTGTACAAATGCTTCACGCAACACTTGTCTGCAAACTACTTTGACAAGCAAGGATGCTAGTCAAGGTTGGGACGATGGTGCTTGGTTCACCATCACAGCTGTAGGCGAATTCGATCCATCTGCTGCACTCGCATTGCTCGATCCTTCTGCTCCTGTAGGTCCTACTGAAGCTCAGGTCACAGCCCTCTTGGCTAAGGCCGATCAAGCACTTGCTCTCGATGGCGTAGGTTGTCCTGTTGATGACGAAAGAACAGCTTTGGAATCAGTCAAGGCCGATCTCGAAGGCGAAGCAAATCAAGCCAACTATGATGCGCTTGCTGCTGCACTCACCAACTATGTGGCTACGACAAACGTTAAGATGCCCGAAAGTGGTAAGGCTTACACATTCGTCAACAAGCAAAAGAACGGTACACTCTACTACCTCACTTATACTTCAAATGGTGTGGTGACTACTACCGAAGCTACCGAGGCCACACCATTCGTGTGCAAGGCTTTGGAAAATGGCAAATTCATGTTTGTCAACAATGCCGGCAAGTATATGATATGGAGAGGTAATACAGCAGGTTTGAACAGTGCCAAGGGCTACTTTGACTATTATGACACTTCTGTTGCTGGATGGTGTGATATCGAATTAACTAAGGTTAGCGAAGGTTCCTATGTCGAAGCTAATAGCGAAGAAAAACTCTTCGGTTGCTTGTACTTTAAGGGTAGAAGACAAGCTTCAGGCGACGGTCAGTTTAATTACACTGTCATCAAGTCTGATGGTAGTTTCGATCAATCTTCTGTGCCTTACTTCAACAGCAACTACTCATCAGCAATGATGCTCGTTGAAGCAGAATATCCCAATACTCCTGAGCTCAAGACAGCTGATGGCATCTATGGCGTTGCAACAATAGCTACCTATAGTGCTCCTTTTGCAACAATCGTGCCAGAAGGTGTTACTGCATGGTATGCTCATACCGAAAGCGGCAACTATGTCAACATGACAGCCATTGAAGGTGCTATCCCTGCCAACACAGGTGTTGTCTTGACAGGCGAAGATGCAGGCACTGTCACAATGGTTCCTGCTGCAGCTGAAGCATTGGCTACAGTCAGCGGCAACCTTCTCAGCGCTGCTGCAGCTGCTGGCGATTATACCGTAGGTTCTGAAAATGCATACGTCATTGGTAAGGTTGACGGCGTAGTAGCATTCTACCCACTTAGCGCAACCAATCGTACAATTGCACAAGGCAAGAGCTTCTTGGTATTGCCTGCAAACCTCGGTGTAGTCAAGATGAACTTTGATGGCACAACCACAGGCATCGGTGCTTTGGAAATCAATGGTAGCAACGCTCCTATCTTCGATCTCAGTGGTCGCCGCGTAGTGAAAGCTGTGAAGGGTGGAGTTTATATTCAAAACGGTAAGAAATTTATCGTAAAATAATATGCACTCTAAATACTTAAGCAATATGAAAAAATCATATATCACTCCGGCTTCTCAAGAGATTGCTTTACAACTCGAGAGTATGGTAGCCATGTCAATCGCAATTGACAACGACAAGGAAGTAGGTGGTTCTGATGCCTATACTAACAAGGGCGGATGGAGCAGCGAAAACTGGACCGACACAGAATCTACTGACGAATTCTAATCGGATACGATACAGTAGTAAAACTATAATCAAAGGAGCAACCTCAAGCGGGGTTGCTCCTTTTTATGTTTGTGTACGTTCAATGTGTAAATGACTCCGGCGTATCACGTGTATCTCTCGTATTTGTTTTTACCACGAAACGAAGTTCGCCGCCCGAAGGGGCTAAAGGCAATTTCACGAATTTCTCGAATCTTTTTAGTTCTAAATATTTGTGTGATTCGTGCGATTCGTGGTAGAATAATAGTCTCCAGTGTATCACGGGTATCTCTCGTATTGTTTTAACCACGAATTTGCACGAATTTACACTAATATTCTACAATAATGAAGAGGTCATTGCTTTTGCATTCAGGTAGAGTATTTATGTGGCGAGCAAAATAAGACAAAAGGTGTAGAGGAACCTTTCTCTACAACAAGAGAACGGCAATAGCCTATTTATATGTTTAGGAGAAAATATATGGGCAATTACGATCGTATATTAAATCTTTCCATTAATTT
>JAGKTZ010000085.1 GCA_021153165.1 Prevotellaceae bacterium | reverse complement strand
GCCTGGAGCGTCTGAGTGATGCCCTGCTCGCGGTGACAAATGCGCACTTCGATGCCAAACTTTTGGTGAATGAACTCGGCCAGGTGTTGGGCAGAGTAGACGCTGCGGTGCTGACCGCCGGTGCAACCAAAGGAGAACATCAAGTTGGTGAATCCGCGCTGGATGTATCGTGCCACATGCGCTTCGGCCAGGGGATAAATGTGTTCGAGGAATGTGAGAATCTCTCCGTCATCCTCGAGAAAATCTATAACGGGTTGGTCTAATCCGGTCAACTTCTTGTAGGGCTCATACCTGCCGGGATTGTGTGTGCTACGGCAGTCGAAGACATAACCTCCACCGTTGCCGCTCTCGTCGGTAGGGATGCCTTTCTTATAACTAAAACTAAATATGCGAACGACCAATGGACCCTGTCCGTCGTAGGCGGATTTTGACATTTGACCGTTATCTTTTTCCTTTGTCATAAATTGTGGGAGATTTACTAATTTGTATAATGTTTGTTCTAGGTGAGGGTAGGGGGCGCAGACCTTGGCGTCGAGAGATTGTCTGAGGTTGGCAATAGCATGCGGAATGCTGTCGAGGAAATATTGCTTGCGCTCGAAATAGCCGCGCAGACCGTATGCACCCAGTACCTGGAGTGTGCGGAAGAGGACGAACAGATTTAACTTCTCGATAAAGGCTTTTTTGTCCACATCGACCAGCGATGATAACTCGTCCAGATATTCTTCAATCATCTCGGCACGCAGTTCAGCAGAATATTTAGCTGAAGCTTGCCACAAGAAGGAAGCTATGTCGTATTGTAGAGGACCGCACTTGCCGCCCTGAAAGTCGATGAAGTAGGGTTCGCCCTCGCTACTGAGCATCACATTGCGCGCTTGGTAATCCCTGTAGAGGAATGTGGAATAAGGCGCTTCGACTTTGGTTAAGTCTGCCGCCATTTGCTCCATGTCTCGTTGCAGTTTTACTTCATCAAACGCCACGTCTGTGGTGCGAAGGAAACAATATTTGAAGTAATTGAAGTCAAACATTGCCGCCTGGGTCGTGAAGTGTGTAGGAGACAAAAGGCGGTCGAAGTCCAACCCCTGAGCGCCGATGACCTGGAGGCGTGCCAATTGGCGTAGACTCTTTGCAATCATGGCGCGGTCTTCTGCATTGTAACCTTCGGCTGATTCGCGTCCTCGCTTTAATGCATCGTAGAGGGAAACGGTGCCGAGGTCCGTCTGAAGATAGCAACTATAATCTTCAGCGCAGGCTAAAATCCGAGGAACGGGTAGGCCCTTGTCATAAAAATGCTGGCACAGATATACGAAACAGCGATTCTCCGTCACGTCTGTACCGATGACGCCGATGACGCTTGCTCCCTGTTCGTCCTCAAGTCTGAAATATTGTCTGTTGCTTCCCGCCTTTGCCAAAGGGGAAGATTTATGCGGCGCCTTGCCAAAATGAGTTTTGTAGAGAGTGTGGAGCATGTGGAGCAATGATTGTGTGTGAATGATGTGAGATGTGCTAATCGATGTGAATCCTTATTTGCGCTTGGCCAGATTCATTTGATAGGTAGCGACGAGCGCTGCCGTCTCGGTGCGAAGTCTGCTCTCGCCTAAACTGATAGATTGAAAACCTGCTTGTTCTGCCATAGCCACCTCTTCGGCAGAGAAATCGCCCTCGGGTCCGATGAGCACAGTGGCGTCGCCCTCGGCTTCCAGAATGTCATAAAGGAAAGGCAGAGACCCACTTTCCGACAAACAATGTGCGATATATTTTTTCCCCTCCCAAGGCTTGGAAATAAATTGTTTGAAGGTGACTAATTCTTCCACTACAGGCTTGTGTGCTTTGTGGCTTTGCTTCATTGCTGAGACTACGATCTTTTCGATTCTTTCAGTCTTGATGACTTTCCGCTCAGAGTTCTTGCACAGGATAAAGGATAGTCTGTCCCATCCGATTTCTGTAGCTTTTTCAGCCAGCCACTCCATGCGGTCCATGTTCTTTGTTGGCGCTACAGCCAAATGGATATTGCCGTGCCAGGAACGTGGCGCAGGATAGGAACGCTCGATATTGAGCGTGCAGGCTTTGGAGGTGGTGAAGGCAATGCTGCATTCATAGAAATTGCCTACACCATCTGTCACCAAGACCTCGTCGCCCTCTTTCATTCTCAATACGCGAACGGCGTGGGTGGCTTCCTCTTGTGGCAAACTGGGATTAGTGGCGATTTCAGGTGCATAAAAAAGATGGACTTCCTTCATATTATATTAATGTAGCAAAGTGTTTTTGTGATTAAGTGGGATTGATTTCGTCGTCGCCGTTGTTGGTGTCGCGATATCTGATTTCGTCTCTGATGATTGAGGCGAGTTCGTAATTTTCTTCCTCTACCGCAGACTTTAAAGCTTCCTGTAGTAGGTCAGAAGTCATCTCGGAAATGGGAACGGAAACTCTGCCCTCGGCTTGATGTCTGAGGATGCGCTGATTAAAATCTTCTTCGGAAATAATGATGGGGACCTGCTGATTGATAGCAGCAGCTACGCCGTCAGCAATATTTGTAGTGATGTGTTTTTCCTCACGCTCAGATTTGAAGTAAAGTATTGAAGACACAGCTCCCTTTGGCGAAAAATGTATTTTCACATAGTCCAGATAAATGTCAAAATGGTGCGCCAATCTCAGAGTAAGCGTGATCGTTGAAAAGTCATGCTCGTACATGGCACGCCCTATAGTTTTGCTTTCTCTAGCAGAGATAAGCAGTGGGGCAAGCCGACCAGTTTCTTCTTCGCGAAACATAATCATGTGAACGTTTTGCAGCGATACACCCTGGGTTAAACCAATTGGCTGCAGTCTATGAGATTTTTCTTCCAATGCTTTGCGGTTTTTAATCTTCGCAAAGTTACATATTTTTTGTGGCTAATCAAATCTTTACACTGATTACTTTTTTACCGATAACTTCAATCCTAAATGTAAATTATCTTGAATATTTTATAATAAGGACAAAAAGAAATAAAAAACTTCAATTTAAATTTGAGTTTTCTGTTGATTTTCTTGTAAATTTGCGTCATGGAAAAATTTCAAGTGCACATCTTAGGGTGTGGTAGTGCTTTGCCAACACGCCATCACCTACCTTCCTCGCAAGTAGTCAGCCTGAGGGGAAAATTGTTTATGGTGGATTGTGGAGAAGGTACGCAGTTGCAATGCCGAAAGAGTCATTTGAAGTTTGCCAATCTCAATCATATCTTCTTGTCTCATCTGCACGGTGATCATTGTTTCGGTTTGGTTGGTTTGATATCGACCTTTGGCCTACAAGGCAGAACCTCCGATCTGCACGTTTATGGTCCTGTGGGATTGAAGGCAGCTATGCAACCACAACTCGACTTCTTCTGCCAAGGCATTCCCTATACTGTCGTGATGCACGAAGTGTCGACGAAACAAAGTGAGGTTGTCTTTGCAGACCGCTCTGTCTCGGTCACTACAATTCCGTTGAAGCACAGAGTGCCTTGCTGCGGTTATTTGTTTCGCGAGGCGCAATCTCTGCCACATATCAAGCGCGATATGATAGACTACTTGAAGATACCGCATTATGCTATAAATAATATTAAGGAAGGCGAGGGTTGGACCACGGAAGACGGAAAGTTCTTCGCACATGAACGACTTGTGACACCAGCTGAACCAGCGCGTGCCTATGCCTATCTTTCCGATACTATTTATTTGCCTGAAAATGCAAAGTTGGTAAAGGGCGTTGATTTATTATTTCATGAGTCTACGTTTCTTGATAAGGATAAAACCCGTGCCAAACAGACCTTTCATTCCACCGCCAAACAAGCGGCAGAATTTGCTAAACAAGCAGATGCAAAGAGTTTGATGTTGGGACACTACTCCTCGAGATATGACGACGATCAATTGTTCTTAGAAGAGGCTAAATCTGTTTTTGATAATGCTATTTTGGCTAACGAGGGGTTGGTGGTGGAGGTATAAAGTATAACCGAGAATTAACATATAAACAAATATAGAAATGAATAAGAAGATTGTTTACTTCGACAAAGATGTCGTCGTAATAAATGATGTGAAGCAACAAATGCTTGAGAATTATTCTCTGGCAGACTATATGATGTTGCTTTTCGTACGGGGTGGGGAATTACAAATGAGGTTGGAAGAAAAAACTTATCAGGTTCCAGCCAAACATCTATTGATATGTCTGCCTCAGCAGCAACTGCTTGAATGTCGATGCAGTGATGATTTCGTGGGCGTAGCGTTGTATATACGTCACGAGATTATCAATCATACATTGCCCAATAAAGTAAAGGTGGTCAATGATTTCTTTCATCTCTACAGTCAACCGATAATTCCAATTACAGACTTGGCTTCCGCGACCCTGATGAAGTATGTAGATATACTTGAAGCAACAGCAAGTCAACCGGAAAAGGAATATTACAAAGAAATTGCCAATGCACTGTTTACAGCAATACTCTACGAATGTCTGAGTATGATAGAGCGTGATCCCCAAAGTGATGATTGCAGATATGTAAAACAGGGAGAAAGGCTTTTCAAAGACTTTATGAAAATGTTGGCAACGGACAAAATAAAGTCTCGCTCTGTATCGGCATACGCGCAAAGGCTTTTTATCACGCCGAAGTATTTAAGTTCGGTGAGCAAGCAAGTGACAGGTAAGACGGCTTCTGTATGGATAAACGAGGCTATAGTGAAGGAGGCTAAACGTCAATTGAAATATACAGACAAGAGCATCAAGGAAATTGCTATGCAGATGGATTTTCCAAATGTCTCTTTCTTTGGTAAATATTTTAAGACACACGTAGGTGTTTCTCCCATGGAATATCGCAAGGGGAAATAATCATAAACACGCTTCTTGATATAAGATACAATATAATAAAGACATCGACAGGTTGCTGCCGATGTCTTTGCTGTTGTTATGATATATTGATATTTATATCTGCTACTCTTTTTTGAATTACACTTCTGCGTTTTCGTAGAGGAAACGTTTGATACTGCGCTTTGGAGTTTTTTCGAATTCCTCTTGGTAGAGTTTGAAACCAGCGATTTGTTCGTAGTTGTTGATCATCTGGTTGAGGTCCTTGCGATTTTGTTCCATTTGTGCATGAAGCGCATTTTCGTCGAGACCATCCTTTTTTGCTTCGTCATAGTCAGGATAAATCAAAGCGTAAAGTCTTTCATTCTTTTGGATGACGATGCTTTCTGTCACGTAAGGCAACGTATTGAGTTTGTCTTCGATTTCTTCTGGATAGATGTTCTGACCATTAGAACCAAGCAACATATTCTTGCAACGACCACGGATATAGAGGAAAC
This sequence comes from Prevotellaceae bacterium, assembly GCA_021153165.1. Classification (GTDB taxonomy): domain Bacteria; phylum Bacteroidota; class Bacteroidia; order Bacteroidales; family Bacteroidaceae; genus Alloprevotella. Next base: position 1,339 of record JAGKTZ010000085.1, on the reverse strand, counting down.
CATCCTTGTCGATCACGCCCAAGTCACCAGTGTGGTACCAACCATCCTTATCCAAGGCTTCAGCTGTTGCTTCAGGATTTTTGTAGTATCCTAACATCACGTTTGCACCGCGAACTAAAATTTGTCCTACTACGTTTTCGGGATCTGGACTATCAATCTTTACTTCCATACGAGGTACTGCCTGACCACAAGAAGTAGGTTTTGCGATTTTCCAGTCTGCGTATGTAATGATTGGAGCACATTCTGTCGCACCATAACCTACGGTGAAAGGGAAGCCAATCTTATGGAGGAATTGTTCGATTTCGCTATTGAATGCAGCTCCACCTACTACAACTTCATAGAAACGTCCACCAAATGCTTCAACCAATTGTGTGCGAACTTTGTCAAGGATCTTTTGATTGATGACAGGGAGTTTAAGCAGAAGCTTCATACTTGGCGTTTGTAACTTAGGCAATACGCTCTTTCTGATAATCTTTTCGATAATCAAAGGTACTGACACGACAAGATGAGGCTTGATGTCGGCGAATGCCTTGAAGATAAGTTTGGGCGAAGGTACACGTGTCAAGAAATAGATGTGCACACCGTGCATGAATTCGAAGATAAATTCGAAAGACATGCCATATGTGTGTGCCAATGGGAGCATTGAGATGACAGAATCACCTGCTTTGAGGTTCACACCAATAGCTTCGCGTGCAAATTCCAAGTTTGACCAAACAGCACGATAGGGTACCATCACACCCTTAGAGTTGCTTGTTGTACCAGATGTATAGTTGATGATTGCCAATTCTTCTGGTCCTGGATGATTGGGGTAGACGACGTGTTCTGGACGGAAGTACTTAGGATATTTCTTACCAAAAAATTCGTTGAGACGTTCACGAGCCTCTGTCAACTTTTCAGTACGGCTCACCAACAACGAATAGTCGGGGATATTCACGATGCCTTCAAGGTTTGGCATTTCGTCTGCTACGAGGCCTGGCCAAACTTGGTCTCCGACGAAGAGTAGTTTTGCATCAGAGTGGTTGACGATATTGTGTACTTGCTCGGGCTTGAATTCATGCAAGATGGGCACTACGACTGCTCCGTATGATAATGTCGCCAAAAATGCTACTGCCCAGTTCGCACTATTACGACCGCAAAGCGCAATTTTATCTCCCTTTACAACACCTGCATTTTCAAACAAAATGTGCAACTTCTCAATTTTGCGAGCTACGTCCTTGTATTGGAAAGTGCTGCCTTCATAATCAGTCAGAGAGTCTAAATCCCAATACTTTTTGATTGTTTCTTCGATATAGGAAACAAAGTCCTTATACTGTTCCATGTTATAATATAAATAATAAGG
>JAGKTZ010000084.1 GCA_021153165.1 Prevotellaceae bacterium | reverse complement strand
CCCCTTCGGGCGGCGAACTTCGTTTCGTGGTTACAACAATAAGAGTACAACATCTTTGATGTAAGGATGATTTGTGGACATCTGCTATATTATTACCTTTTTATAACATAAAGTCACAAATGAATTTTTACCTTATGCATTTTCATAACTTTTTTATACCGAACTCACGTTACCAAAGGATTTGCCAATGCCATTTCATCCATTAATCCCCATATTTCATCCATTATCCATCTTATAATTTGCAGTTCTTCATTTTTATAGGTTAATTTGCCTAACAAATTTTGAAAATAGATATATGTCACAACTAAAAGTTGGTGCTCTCCTTCAGGAAGACAAGTACAAAATAGAGAAAGTCTTGGGCCAGGGCGGCTTTGGTATCACCTATCAGGCAATACAAGAATTTTTGGACAGAAAAGTTTGTATCAAGGAATTTTTCTTCAAGGAGTATTGCGAACGTGATGAGGCGACAAGTCGTGTTGTTGTTCTTGGCACACAGGGTAGCCGTGAAATGGTGGAGCGCTTCAAGGAGAAATTTCTGAAGGAAGCCAAGACTATTTTCAAACTCGAACATCCCAATATCATCCGTATTCATGATATTTTCAAGGAGAACAATACGACCTATTATGTGATGGACTATATCGATGGAGAAAACCTCAATGAGATGGTCAAAAGCCGTGGAGCACTGCCCGAAGCCGAGGCTGTGGCGTACGTCAAACAAGTGGCCGAGGCGTTGGACTTTGTCCATCAAAGCAAAGTCAATCATTTGGATGTCAAGCCAACAAATATCATGGTGAGCCGTTCGGACAACAGGGCCATACTGATAGACTTTGGTGTCTCCAAGCAATATGATGATCAAGGCGAAGAGACCAGCACAACGCCTGTGGCGATAAGCCACGGTTATGCGCCGATGGAGCAGTACATGCCAGGCGGTGTGAGCACCTTCTCTCCACAAACGGATATTTACGCATTGGGTGCCACATTGTACAAGTTGCTGACAGGTGAAACTCCGCCCCAAGCCATGTACCTAATAAAAGAAAAGTTGCCCCCATTGCCCTCTACCATCTCCAAACCAGTTGTAGAAGCTATAAAGAAGGCGATGCAAATTAGCCAGGAGGATAGACCAAGTAGTATATCCGAGTTTTTGGAAATATTGCATGTTACTTCAAGTACACAGGACGTAGGTGGACAAGGGGAAAAGCAACAAGAAGACGCTGATGAAACAGAAATTATAGTTGCTCAAGAAGATAGAGGTGAATCACAGATAGGTGAGCAGGGGGAAGTATCCCCAAACGATGCTGAAGTAGCAAATAAGTACCGCCAGGCCGCCGAGCAAGGTGATGCTGATGCGCAAAACACTTTGGGCGAGTGTTATTACTATGGCAGGGGTGTACCCGAAGACAAAGAAGAAGCTGTAAAGTGGTTCCGCCAGGCTGCCGAGCAAGGTCATGCCCCAGCGCAAAACACTTTGGGCGAGTGCTATTACAATGGAGAGGGTGTGCGTAAAAACAAAACTATGGCCGTAGAATGGTACAGCAAGGCCGCCGATCAAGGTGATGATGAAGCGCAATACAAATTAGGAAACTGCTATTATCATGGCCAAGGTGTGTCCCAAAACTATGCTGAAGCAGTAAAGTGGTACCGCAAGGCTGCTGAGCAAGGTGATGCTGAAGCGCAATACAAATTGGGTGAGTGCTATTACCGAGGCCGAGGCGTGCCCCAAGACTACACCGAAGCCGCAATATGGTTCCGCAAGGCCGCTAGGCAAGGTAATGCTTATGCCCAAGGCGGTTTGGGCTACTGCTATGAACATGGCCAAGGTGTGTCCCAAAACTATGCTGAAGCGGTAAAGTGGTACCGCAAGGCTGCTGAGCAAGGTAATGCTAAAGCGCAATTCTTTTTAGGCTTGTGCTATAAAAATGGCCAAGGTGTGTCCCAAAACTATGCTGAAGCCGTAAAGTGGTTCCGCAAGGCTGCTGAGCAAGGTGATGCTGATGCGCAATTCAAATTGGGCTTGTTTTATGATAATGGCTGGGGTGTGTCCCAAAACTATGCTGAAGCGGTAAGGTGGTACCGCAAGGCTGCTGAGCAAGGTTATGCTTTTGCGCAAAACACTTTGGGCGTGTGCTATGAACAAGGCCAAGGTGTGTCCCAAAACTATGCTGAGGCGGAAAAGTGGTACCGCAAGGCCGCCGATCAAGGTCTTGCTGAAGCCCAAAAAAAATTGAAAAAATTACACAGCCCGACTACATTCGGTGAGTGGATAAAGTCTAAATTTAGCCCCAAATAAAATTGAATTATTTAGGCGAGACATAGTAGGAACATTGAGCAATTAAATAGCTTCCTCCACAATATAATTTGTCCTTTCATGGTATTTTGCTATTCATCATTCTCAAGTTATTTTTAACTGATAAGAATACGCCTTGCTTTGGTCAATCCTCTTATGTAAATATCGATTAGAAATATTAAGCAATTAAATATATGTCACAACTGAAAGTTGGCGCTCTCCTACAAGGAGACAAGTACAAAATAGAAAAAGTCTTGGGTCAGGGCGGCTTTGGTATCACCTACCTGGCTACCCAAGATTTGTTTGATAGAAAAGTTTGTGTCAAGGAGTTTTTCTTAAAGGAACTCTGCGAACGTGATGAGGCGACAAGCCAAGTGACGCTTGGCACACAGGGTAGTCGTGAAATCGTGAAGCGCTTCATGCAGAAGTTCTTGAAGGAAGCCAAGACAATCTCCAAATTGGAACATCCCAATATCATCCGTATTCATGATATTTTCAAGGAGAACAATACGGCCTATTATGTGATGGACTATATCGATGGAGAAAACCTCTATGATATGGTCAAAAGCCGTGGAGCACTGCCCGAGGCCGAAGCTGTGGCGTATGTCAAACAAGTGGCCTGGGCGTTGGACTTTGTCCATCAGCGCAAAGTCAATCATTTGGATGTCAAGCCAGCAAATATCATGGTGAGCCGTTCGGACAAAAGGGCCATTCTGATAGACTTTGGCGTGTCCAAACAATATGACGCCCAGGGCAAACAAACCAGTACAACGCCTGTGGCGATAAGTCACGGTTATGCGCCGATAGAGCAATACAAGCAAGGCGGTGTGAGCACCTTCTCTCCGCAAACGGACATATACGCATTGGGTGCCACATTGTATAAGTTGGTGACAGGTAATACTCCGCCACAGGCACCCGACCTAATAGATGAGGATTTGCCCCCATTGCCCCCATCACTTTCAGCACCAGTTGTAGAAGCTATAAAGAAGGCGATGCAAGTTCGTAAAAAAAGGCCTGGTTGTATATCCGAGTTTTTGGAAATATTGCATACCTCTTCTACAGATGAACCAGAGCTTCCAAAGGAACCTGATGGCAATAAAGACAATGGTGAAATAAAGGAAATAGTTCCTCATGTTGAAGAGAATAAGACTCAGGATAAGACTCAGGATAAGACTCAAAATAAAAGTCAAGATAAAGACCCCAATAAAGAGTCTAATAAAACGAAAAAAAGTGGTCTATGGATATTTTTAATAGCATTGTTGGTAGGGGGGCTCTGTATCGCTTTTTGTGAAAATTCAGAAAATCGTGAACCAACACCATCACTGGATAAAGATTCAACACTGATTGAAGACTCACTTGTTGCAGATACATTAGCAAATAAAATATCCCCAACAATTGCTCCAGATACAGCAAATGTTGTTAAGCCAGAAGACAATAAGAAGACAGAGGCTCCGAAGACTAAAGGTGTAAACAAGCCTGTTGTAAAAAATCCCGTAACAACCAACAACTATAATAAGAATAAAAAAACTACAACAAAGCCCCAACCCACCAATACCCAAAAGGTGACTACTGGGGGAAATAAATCTTCGAACACTTCGAACACTTCGAACACTCCGAATATTTCAAATACTCCAACGCAAGCTCCAAAGCGTGTAAAGCATGAAATACACGATGAGTTGTTGTAACCAATAAAAGACAAGTCTTGTAAACAACAAAGCAACAGAAGTTCTCAATAAGAAGTAAAACATCAAAAACGGTGATCCATGAGTGTAAAATAGATGTATAGCCCTAATTTATCACGCAAAAGGATTTATCAATGGCATTTCATCAATTAATCCCCATATTTCATCCAATATGCAATTTATAATTTGTTGTTCTTCTTTTTTATGAGTTAATTTGCCTTACAAATCATAAGAAATATAATATATGTTACAGTTGAAAGTCGGCGCTCTCCTACAGGGCGGCAAATACAAAATAGAAAAAGTCTTGGGTCAGGGTGGCTTTGGTATCACCTACTTGGCTACTCAAGAACTGTTGGACAGAAAAGTTTGTATCAAGGAATTTTTCTTAAAGGAATACTGCGAACGTGATGAGGCGACAAGTCACGTGACGCTGGGTACACAGGGCAGTCGTGAAATGGTGGAGCGCTTCAAGGAGAAATTTATGAAGGAAGCCCGCACAATCTCCAAATTGTATCATTCGAATATCGTACATGTTATAGAAGTATTCGAGGAAAATAATACAGTCTATTATGTGATGGACTATATTGAGGGAAGTTCGCTGCAGGATTTGATAAAAACAAAAGGGAAATTATCAGAGTCCGTTGCCGTAGATTATATTAGACAAATAGCAGATGCGTTGGATTATATTCATAAGCGTAATTTGAATCATCTGGATGTCAAGCCAGCAAATATTATGGTGAGTCGTTCGGACAACAGGGTTATTCTGATAGACTTTGGTATTTCTAAACAATACGATTCTGCTGGTGACCAGACGAGCTCAACGCCTATTGGTCTTAGCCATGGTTATGCGCCGGTAGAGCAGTACAAGCCAGGCGGTGTGAGCACCTTCTCTCCACAAACGGATATATACGCATTGGGTGCTACGTTGTATAAGTTGGTGACTGGGAATACTCCGCCGCAAATAGATGAAGGTTTGCCCCCATTGCCCTCTTCGCTTTCAGCACCAGTTGTAGAAGCTATAAAGAAGGCGATGCAATTCCGCAAAGTGGATAGACCGGGTAGTATATCCGAATTTTTGAAAATATTGTCTTCTACTGCGTTAGATCAGCCTGAAATTCATGTGGATGTAATTCCTGAGGATCCTCCCATTCCTCACCCAGTAAAAGATGATGAGACAAAAATTATAGATAGAAAGCAACAAGCAACAAGAACAGCGACATCAGAACCATCTTTTTCTACAAATACAAAAAAAGAGGAAAAAGATGATGATAATTATACTGCTAGTTGGATTATATTTTCTCTCGTATTATCTATGTTTATATTTGTTTTGATTGCTCTTGGTATAAATTCGGGAAGCAAGGAAGCATTTAAAATTGCATTAGCTGCAGGCGGACTCGCAGTAGGCGCGGGTGTAGGTGTGGCAGGAAGTCAACTTGCTGGTGAGGATAAAGAGGTTACACCCGAGGCTCCTAAAGAAGAAAAAGTAGAAATAATAGAAACGACTACCGAAGTAGTTAAAACATCAGCGCCAGTTGAGCCTGCTCCAGTTGAAGCAGCATCAGTTAAAACAGCTCCAGTTGCACCAGCATCAGTTGAGCAAGCATCAGTTGAAGCAGCATCAGTTGAACAAGTAGTAGTTGAGCAAGTAGTTGTTGAACAAGTAGTAGTTGAGCAAGTAGTTGTAGTTGACCCAAATACAGATCCAACCAATCCTGAAGTAAACAACGAATTGGCAGCGAACAACGAAGGTAAGATAGACGTAACCCCAGTTGACCCAAATACAAATCCAACCAATTCTGAAGTAAACAGCGAATTGGCAGCGAACAACGAAGGTAAGATAGACGTAACCCCAGTTGACCCAGTTCCAGATCCAACCAATTCTGAAGTAAACAACGAATTGGTAGATGGCTCAGATCAAGGAGATATAAAAATATTAGGATTAGGTGAGGTAGACAACAGTCAAACCGTGCAAGTCGATATTGACAATAGTGAAATGTTATCTGGTATTCCCTTCGATGAAAATTGTGGCGAGGTGAATCTGAATCCTGCGCTCGACAATATGCAAGAATCTTTGGCAGAAAATCAAGGCGATGCCGTAGCTGCTGAGGTAGCTGAGGTAGACAACAGTCAAACCGTGCAAGTCGATATTGACAATGGTGATATGTTATCTGGTATTCCCTTCGATGAAAATTGTGGCGAGGCGATAGCTGAAAATGAAATACACCCCATTCAGGACTCTGATATTAATATGACAGATCTGCAAGAACACTTAGGTGTTGATCCAACTGCCGAAAACTTTATGGCATACGAAGGTGAAATGCCAGACTATGTGAATGATGCAGATATTAGTTCATTAGCATAAATCAAATCGTATGAATAAAATTTTCTTAGTTTGTCCAAACTGTAGAACGCGACTCTCATTTAATGAAGTTCCAGGATATCAAGATAAGATAGTGGAATGCCCAATTTGCCATTTCAAAGCAGCAGCAAATGTATATCAAGGTGGAGCTGCCGCTCAAGGTGGACAGGGTGGTAATAAAGGAGTAACAGAATTGCCCCCTGGTTTTCAACAGAAATTTGATATGGGGCAAATCAGAGTGACCACCACCAATCAGTACTGTCCACTGAAGATGGGCACAAATGTGATAGGCCGTATTGCGCAAAGCGGTAAGGCAGACATACAAATCACACAAGACCCCTACATGAGTCGTCAACACCTGCAGATAGATGTGATAAAGACAGCTCACGGCATAGAGCATCGTTTGGTAGAAATTAATTCGAAAAATATCATCGTTTTGAATGACAAGCCTATCCAAAGAAACGATATCTTGGTTCTCAAATTCGGTGACAAGCTGACTCTCGGCAAAACGGATATCTATCTCGAAGAGACCGATGAAGAGGCTACTCAAGTAATATTATAAGCCTATGAAGATTATAATCAGACAACCACTCTACTTTAGCGAGATTGGCAGAAAGGATAATCAGGAAGACTGTATTTATCCTTCGGCAGAATCGGTAAGTGCGGAGAATCGCTTCTTTGTACTATGTGATGGTATGGGTGGACATGAAAATGGCGAAGTGGCCAGTGCTACGGTCTGCGAGTCGTTGGGTGGATATTTTGAGAGCCACCAACCCGAAGATGGGGTGATGACTTCCGACTTGTTTCTGCAAGCACTAGACTACGCATACGACGAATTGGACAAGAAAGATGTCGGCGGCGTGAAGAAAATGGGCACGACCATGACCTGCTTGTATCTGCACAAAAAGGGATATCTGGTGGCACATATCGGAGATAGCCGTATCTATCACATCCGCCCCAATACGGGGATCTTGTATCAATCTTCAGACCACTCCTTGGTCAACGACTTGCTTCGTGCAGGTGAATTGACAGAAGAACAAGCCATAAACTTTCCACAGAAGAATGTCATCACTCGTGCGATGCAGCCCAATCTGGAGCGTCGCCACAAGGCCGATATCTATTCCTTCGATAATGTTCAGAAAGGAGACTACTTCTTCCTGTGTTCCGATGGCGTCTTAGAACAATTGACCAATGAAACACTTTGTCAAATCCTGGCTGATGACAATCTGTCGGACGAACAAAAAAAGGATGCTATCAAGGAAGTCTGCGATGGAAAGACAAAGGATAATAACACCTGTTTCCTGATTCCTGTCGATGACGTTATTGTCGAAGCCGGTGATGACTCAACTGGCGGCAACGATGATGTAATCATTGGAGTAGAATCGGATGTGGAACATGCCTCTGAGAAAGAACCGATTCCTACTGGTAAGGATGATGCAAAATCCACATGCAAATGGGACCTCTCAAAGTGCAATAAATGGGTGTTGATGGTGGTCGTGTTGTTGATCTTTGTGGGTAGTATTGCTGCTTTCTGGCCCTTGTTCCATAAAGACAAAGAAAAACCTTCTGTCAAAACGGAACAGGTAAAAAAGTCTTATGTTACGAAGAAACAGAAAAAGAAGTAAATACACCCATAAAAAAAGAAACTTCTCAAGAACAAGAGAAATAAATTATGGAGGACTGATTGAATGAGGGTGTACCAAGAGACACCCTCATTTGTTATACAAAAAGACAATCTTGTATTACCAAAAGACGATCACCCCACACCTGCACAATGCTTGAGCAGATTCACAAACTGAATGGCCGCCAAGCATGGCCGTGTTGATGTGCAAGCAACATCAGCGCCCCTGATCCCCGGTGTGCTATAGGTACACATTTGGTCAGTTCAGCACAATCTATAAATTGGATATGATTCAAATCCCCAAATCAAAACTATGATGAAACGCATTTTGATTCTTTTTACCTCCATCTTCACCCTGATTCCCACCTTTGCACAGTCACAAGCGGAAATAGATAGGTGGTATAATAAGGGAGTAGAGCTTTACAAACAAGGAAACTACACCGAAGCGGTAAATTGGTTGCGCAAGGCCGCCGAGCAAGGTGATGCTTATGCCCAAAACAATTTGGGCTACTGCTATCAACATGGCCTAGGTGTGTCCAAAGACTACACTTTCGCCGCAATATTGTACCGCCAGGCCGCTGAGAAAGGGCTTGCTGAAGCGCAAAATTCTTTGGGTATTCTCCATTTAAATGGCGAAGGTGTGGCCAAAGACTATGCTGAAGCCGTAAAGTTGTTCCGCAAGGCTGCCGAGAAAGGTCATGCTTCTGCGCAATACAATTTGGGCGGGTGCTATTATAATGGCTGGGGTGTGCCCAGTGACATCGCTGAAGCCGTAAAATGGTTCCGCAAGGCCGCCGAGCAAGGTTATGCCCCAGCGCAATGCAATTTGGGTGTTTGCTATGAAAATGGCTTGGTGGACTATAATAACTATGATGAGGCTAAAAAAGAGGCTGTAAAGTGGTACCGCAAGGCTGCCGAGCAAGGTTATGCCTTAGCGCAACTCTATTTAGGCTACTATTATAAACAAGGCTTCGGTGTAGCCAAAGACTACACCGAAGCCGCAAAGTGGTGGCGCAAGGCTGCCGAGCAAGGTTATGCGCGAGCGCAATGCGATCTAGGTTCATGCTATTTTGTTGGTAGTGGTGTGCCTGAAGACCGCGCCGAAGCCGTAAAGTGGTGGCATAAGGCCGCCGAGCAAGGTGATGCAGAAGCGCAATATCGTTTGGGTGAGTGCTATCATAAAGGCCAAGGTGTGCCCCAAAACTATACAGAAGCAGTAAAGTGGTACCGCAAGGCAGCTGAACAAGGTTATGACGATGCGCTATTCGGCTTGGGTGAGATTTATTACTATGGCGATGGTGTTTCTCAAAACTACGCCGAGGCCGTAAAATGGTACCGCAAGGCTGCTGAGCAAGGTTATGCGCGAGCGCAATTCAATTTGGGCTTGTGTTATTATCGAGGCCGAGGCGTGCCCCAAGACTACACCGAAGCTGTAAGGTGGTTCCGTATGGCTGCCGATCAAGGTAATGCTGATGCGCAATATAATTTGGGTGTATGTTATTATAATGGCGAAGGTGTGCCCCAAGACAACGATGAGGCTGTGAAATGGTACCAGAAGGCTGCGCAACGGGGCTACGAACCTGCTCAAAATGTCTTGAAAGAATTGGGCAAGACTTGGTAGAATCTAGAAAGTTAAAATTCAACCCTAATCACTCTCAGCCCTAAGCCCCAAGCGCTATAGACAAAACAATATAGGTACAACTATAATCCCTCTATCCACATCAATATTAACCAAAACAATCAAAATTATGATGAAACGCATTCTTATTCTTTTTATCTCGCTACTCACGCTGACGCCAACTTTTGCACAATCACAAGAGAAAATCCATGAGTGGTTCTTTAAGGGAGCAGACTTTGCCAAACAAGACAACCATACGGAAGCCGCAAAATGGTTCAAAAAGGCTGCCGAGAAAGGCCTTGCTGATGCACAATTTATTTTAGGCATTTTCTATAAAAATGGTGCAGGCGTGCCCCAAAACTACGCCGAGGCCGCAAAATGGTTTCGCAAGGCAGCTGAGCAAGGCGATATGCAAGCGCAGTACTATTTAGGCGTATGCTATGATAATGGCGATGGTGTGGCCAAAGACCGCGCCGAAGCCGTAAAGTGGTGGCGTAAGGCCGCCGAGCAAGGTGATGCGCGAGCACAATGCGATTTAGGTTCATGCTATATTGTTGGTAGTGGTGTGGCCAAAGACTATGCTGAAGCCGTAAGGTGGTTTCGTATGGCTGCCGAGCAAGGCTATGCAGAAGCGCAATACTTTTTAGGCTTGTGCTATGCTAATGGCAAAGGTGTGCCCCAAAACTACACCGAAGCTGTAAAGTGGTACCGTAAGGCTGCCGAGCAAGGTTATGCTGATGCGCAATACGACTTGGGTGAGATTTATTACAATGGCGAAGGTGTGTCTAAAGACTATACAGAAGCAGTAAGGTGGTACCGCAAGGCTGCAGAGAAAGGGCTTGCAGATGCGCAATATCGTTTGGGTGTGTGCTATTATGAAGGCGAAGGTGTGCCTAAAGACTACACTGAAGCCGTAAAGTGGTTCCGCCAGGCTGCAGAGCAAGGTGATGCTAAAGCGCAACTCTTTTTAGGCTTGTGCTATAAAAATGGCTGGGGTGTGTCCCAAAATTACACTGAAGCAGTGAAGTGGTACCGCAAGGCCGCCGAGCAAGGTTTTGCTCTAGCGCAGTACAGTTTAGGCTTGTGCTATTATTTAGGCCATGGTGTGCCTAAAGATTATGCTGAAGCCGTAAGGTGGTACCGTAAGGCTGCCGAGCAGGGTGAAGCTGATGCGCAATACGACTTGAGTGAGATTTATTACTATGGTATTGGTGTACCTAAGGACAAGGCCGAAGCTGTAAAGTGGTACCGCAAGGCTGCTGAACAAGGTCATGTCGATGCGCAATACGAATTGGGTGAGATTTATTACAATGGCGAAGGTGTGCCCCCAAACTATACCGAAGCTGTAAGGTGGTTCCGTATGGCAGCCGAGGAGGGTGTTGCCGATGCGCAATATAATTTGGGTGTATGTTATTATAATGGCGAAGGTGTGCCACAAGACAACGATGAGGCAGTGAAATGGTACCGCAAGGCTGCGAAACGGGGCTACGAACCTGCTCAGAAAATATTGAAAGAATTGGGCAAGACGTGGTAGGGTATAAATGATGAGAGCTCAACCTTTATCAATCTTCATTCCCCAATTGCTATAGACAAAACAACTATAAGTACAACTATAATCCCTCTATTCAAATCAATATTAACCAAAACAATCAAAATAATCATGAAACGCATTCTTATTCTTTTTATCTCCCTATTCACCCTAATCCCCACCTTTGCACAGACACAAGTGGAAATCCAGAGGTGGTATGATCAGGGAGTAGAATACTACGGAGAGCGCTCATACAATGCGGCCGTAAAATTGTTCAGAAAGGCTGCCGAGCAAGGTCATGCCGGAGCGCAATACGAATTGGGCAAATGCTATGCTAATGGTGATGGAGTGTCCCCAAGCTACGCCGAAGCCGTAAAGTGGTATCTCAAGGCTGCTGCACAAGATCATGCCGAAGCGAAATACAATTTGGGCGTGCACTATGCTAGTGGCTGGGGTTTGCCCGAAGACAAATATGAGGCGGTGAAATGGTACCGCAAGGCTGCCGAACAAGGTTTTGTTGCTTCGAAATTCTGTTTGGGTTACTGCTATGCTAAAGGCGAAGGTGTGACCAAGAACTACACCGAAGCAGTAAAGTGGTACCGCAAGGCTGCCGAACAAGGTGATGTGCAAGCGCAATACAATTTGGGTATATGCTATGCTAAAGGCCTTGGCGTGCCCCCAAACTATGCCGAAGCTGTAAGGTGGTTCCGTATGGCTGCCGAGCAAAATCTTCCCCAAGCGCAATACAATTTGGGCGCGTGCTATGCTAATGGCGAAGGTGTGCAGCAAGATAAAGCTGAGGCTGTGAAATGGTACCGCAAAGCTGCGGAACTGGGGCACGAGCCAGCTCAGAAAATATTGAAAGAGATGGGGTATGGGAGGTGAGAGATTTCTCCACGTATCTCGCGTATCTCATGTATATTTTTGCTTTACCACGAATCGTCACTAATTTCCATTGCTCAACCACTAACCGCAATGTCCACCTAAATGCGGAGAGGGTATACCAAAAGGAATATATAAAAGTGCTATATCCGACGAAGTAGAGCAAAAACCATAATCTCCACAAATAAATATAT
>JAGKTZ010000083.1 GCA_021153165.1 Prevotellaceae bacterium | reverse complement strand
TTCCATCATGGCGTCGAGAGATTCGGTGTCGTCTCGTTGCCAGGTTTTGTTGCGGGTTTCGATCGAGATGTCTCCTTTTTGGACGAGACTTTGGCCATCAGAATCTTTGCCCCAGAGTATGTAGTTTGCGATGGTTTCGAGCTCGTCTTCGGTGAGTGGGGCTCGTATAAATTCGGGACGTTGGACGTATTCGTCTACGAAGTCTTTTCGTTCTTGGGTCCCGGATATAGAAAAATCAAGGTGTAGGCGGTTTTGGGCCATTTGGCATTTTCTCCTGTAGATCTTTGTGTGCGCGAAAGCACAAAAAGATATAATTTTCTCTTATGAGTATATTATAGCATAAAGGGAAGGAAAAGTCAAATTTTGGGCTTGGATTTTTAACTTCGTGGAATCGAAATTTTAATTTCGTGGAACTAAAAAACCAGGGACGGGTCTTTCAGTTGTGGACAAATGTCTGTATACCAAAACCATCCCCGGGTGGTGGACAAAAGTTTTTCGGTGGCGGACAACCGTGATACACACGGACCAGTGTATTGGTTCGTCACTATGCACAAACACAAGCCCTTTTTATTATGTTTTATTGTGCAACATTCCATCTTGTAATATGCGTAGGTCTGTGATATATTATAGACACAAAGGGAACACAAGTCCCAAACGAGAGGAAAAATGAATTATGAAAATGAACACTTTTGCCCGCCCCGCTTGCCCCACTTGCCCCGACAACTACAACAAAGGCGAACAGGTTGAATGGCGTGTTGGTTATGAACTGACTGGTCAGCCTGGCGAGCGGAACAACCGCCCTGGCATGGACGGCGGTGATGTCCTGGGATGGCAAGTCAAGTCCCCCAAAGCTAGCATGGCCGACAATGACAACTGCGACGGCTACATCTTCGGATTCGCTGATGCTGACTACTACTTCGAAATGAGCAAAGCTGAGTTCGAAGAGTTCCTGACTCAGTTCTCCTACACCGACAGAGATAGCAAGACTGGCAAGGCAAAAATCCGAATCAAGAACGACAGTTCGAAGATGAGAAAATGGCTGATGGCTAGGGTCTAACCCCTAGCCGAGCCAAGGGTCTACCGGTAAAAGTCCGGTACTGATGAGCAAGAGCGAAACCCAAACTAACCAAGCTGAAAGGAGCTAACACTATGAAAGAAATCGCTATCATCAACATTAACAACAACGAAAGAGAAATCATCTTCGGCCGCAATGCTGCTGACGCGTTCCGGAGAGCTAAGCTGAATCCCAACGAATGGATTATCGACTGGGTTGAATACATCGACTGAAAGGAGAATGAAAATGGTTACTACTGCTGAACTGATCTTCTGGATCATTGCACTGGTCCTGGGCACGGCCGCAGGCATATGGGTCGCCTGTCAGCCTGATGAACTGAAGTACGAAGGCCGAATGGACAAGATCGGAGGAAAGGGAGGACGATAAGTCCTCCTTTTTATATGTGAGCTGAAATCGCCCGGGCGCATATGTGAGCTCCTCTCCCACCATCCATATTATAGCACATCAAGTGCAATATGTCAAGGGGTAAAATAAAATTATTTATTTTTGATTTAGGGGTTGACAAATGGACATGGCGATGATATAATATGGTTACAAAGAACGGAACACGAAAGGAATTAACTACTATGATTAAGAAGACTTATCCCATCACTCTCAACTACCAGTTCAACGCAACACGCGAGCGTGCCAAGTATACCCTTGATGGCGAGCACTATATGAACCATGGCGACTTCTGCGAGGTGCTCGCAAAGCATTGTCTGGGCTATGAAGCCAAGAAGGACGGCAACACTCGCTTCGATAATGGTGCTGATATTCCTGAGCTGAACGCCTCTGTCAAGTCCATTCGTTGCGGTTTGACCGATATGAAATTGGGCAAAGACCCCGAGATTTGGTGGAATCGCTTTTGGACAATGGCAGACGAAACACAGATTGTGATTTGGGTTTGTGAACATGATGGCGAAGTTGATTTGTGGTTTATGAGCCACGAAGAATTCAAAGAATTCTGTACAGAGTTCGCAAAGTGGGATGGATACTGCAACAAGTACAGAATTTCCACTTGTTCCAATAAGACCAATGCTTGGCTTGAAGGGAGACTTTGAGCCAAGTCTTTTTCGCCCGGGCGCCAAAAAAATTTCAAAAAGGTATTGACAACCGGATAAAAATATGATACAATATGTTTACAAAAGAAAAGGAGATAAAAACTATGAAAGATTTTTTGATTGGTATGGTTTGTGCCGTATGTCTTTTTGTCACAATGACTTTTTTTATGTGGGTGTGTGTTGCAGGTCAAAATGCAATGGATAAAGATTTATGGAACAATGGTGTTTGTGCTTGTGGTGGAGAGTGGGAATTTTCCAATGCTTCTGCAGTTCATAAACACGGCAATTCCTATTTTTATTTCTGCGATGATTGCGGCGATGTGATTGAGTTACATTCTCCGCAGACGAAATAAAATTTTTTGGAGATGATTCCTTCAAGGGGTCATCTCTTTTGCCCGGGCGGAATGATACACACGGATCCGTGGAAAGATTCTGCGCGGATTACAAAATTTTCATGGAAAAACTATTGACTTTTTTAGAAATCTAATGTATAATTAAGGTACAAAAGAGGAAAGGAATAAATCAAAATGAAAAATGCAATTTACTTCGATATGGACGGCACAATCGCAAATCTGTATGGTGTGGAAAATTGGTTGGATTATCTCATCGCAAGCGACCCCACTCCCTACAAAGTGGCTCAGCCCCTCGTCAATATGAACTCCCTTGCTCGCCTGCTGAACCGCCTGCAAGCTGAAGGCTGGCACATCGGAATCGTGAGCTGGCTCAGTAAGAGTGGAACGGCTGAATACAACGAAGCAGTCACCGCCACCAAGGTTGAATGGCTCAACCGCCACCTGCACAGCGTCAACTGGAATGAGGTTGTAATCGTTCCATATGGCACTCCCAAGCAGGAAGTTGTTCAGTTCGCAACTGGTATTCTGTTCGATGATGAAATCCCCAACAGAAACAACTGGACTGGCACTGCATACGATGTGCAGAACATCATCGAAATTCTCAAGGGTCTGCGGTGACCCTTGAGCGCCCGGGCGCGCCGTCGTTTTGCACAAAGGGATCAGTCCGCGCGGTGTGCTTTTTGTGCAATATTACGACTTGCAATTTTGTGTAAATATGATATAATACTATTGTTCCCAAGGGGTGAATGAGAGTAACAGATACCAAGTCGACAATGGTGGAACAGAAATTCTCTGCAAGTAAGCCCTTGGGAACACAAAAAAATCAAGAAACTTGAAAAAAGTTCTTGACAAAGCACAAAAGATGTGCTATAATATCAATGTAAATAAGAGGTGGCGACCCAAAAAATACGCAAGCCGAAAGGCAGAAAGGAAAAACTATGGCTACTATCACTTCTTCCAACGAAATCACTATGCGTCAGTTCTTCGAGGCAGTTGTCAACGGCAACATCACTCCTATGATGGTTGAAAAGGCTAAGGCGGAAATCGCCAAGCTCGATGCAACCAACGCAAAGCGAGCTGAAAAGGCTAAGGCTAAGGCTGTCGAGTACGAACCCATCAAGTCTGCAATCGAAGAGTTCCTGCGTGCGAACGGCACTAAGACCACCGCTGAGATTGCGGTTGCCATCGGCGAATCCTCTCCCAAGACCTCTGCGATGTGCCGTCAGATGGTCGACGAGGGTCGGCTGATTGCCTCTGAAGTGCCTGTCAAGGGCAAGGGCAAGCAGAAGGCTTACACTGCTATCATTCCTGCGGAGTAATCGCAAGGGGTGGACATATGTCCACCCCAAGGCGCCCGGGCAAAATTAGGGGTTGACAAATCAAACAAAGTATGTTATAATAATGCCAAGAGGTGAGATAAATGGATAAAAAAGAAGTTGCCTTAAAAATTCACAATGCTATTCTGTATGTTTTAACTCACGCAGAAAACATAGATGCTCATACTGCATTTTGTATTCAGAACCAACTTTGTCAAGAGTTTGAATTGGTAGATAAAAAAACTCTGCGAAAAATGAAAGAATATGAATAAAAGGCTTGACAAATCGGCAAACCTATGATATAATACTTACAGAAAGTGAGGTAAACGAAATGCGTATAGAAAAAATACCAGTTGAATTTGAAGAGCGATACATCGCAAATGATGGAAGAGTGTGGCGAACTCAAACTGAATGTGAACAGTATGAAGAGCTTTTAGCCGACCCCTCTCCGCTGAAAAATTTATCTTTCTTTGATAGCGAGGGCAATCCCATTGATATTTTTCAAATAAAAGACATTCCTGCGTTTTCTTATTTGGTATTGACCAATGGTATCAAGCGGTACTTGCCGACAGTGGTTAAAGCCATTGTGGGCGACCCCTATGGTTGCGACACATCTTCGTATTCTTTACCCACAGAACAGGGTATTTGGTATAATGATTGGTCAAATGCCTATAATGGTGCGTATGGTTCCAATGGTTGGGTAAGACAGCCAAGTATCAAATCATTGCAATGTGAAATCAATGATTATCAAAGAAAGATTAAATTATTTCAAAAAATGCAACAAGGGGGTTGACAAACCCCCAAACCTATGCTATAATACTAATAGAAAGTGAGGAATGAATTATGAAACTGTTAATCCTATTTATCGTAATGAATGTGCTGAATGTGATTATTCAGACAGTAAAGAGTATCTGCACCATCAAGTGCGGAAAGGCGGTTGCCGCACTTGTTAATGCGGTTGCCTATGGTCTGTATACCTACATCGTTGTGCTGACAATGTGCGACTTGCCCCTCTTGGCAAAATGCTTGATTGTCGCAGGTTGTAACTTTGTCGGTGTGTATGTGGTTAAGTTCTTTGAGGAAAAGGCTCGCAAGGACAAGTTGTGGAAAGTTGAAGCCACCATTCCTGCCAAGTATCAAAGTGCAGTACACTTTGACTTGAAAGACATTCCCCATAACTACATTGAGGGTGTCGGCAACTACACTTTATTCAATTTCTACTGTGCAACCCAAGCCGAAAGTGCAAAGGTAAGAGATATTATCAATCAATATGATGCCAAGTACTTCGTAAGCGAAAGCAAGTCCCTTTAATGGGACACTTTCGCCCGGGCGTTTGATACACACGGCGCGGTGTGCTAAAATTTTCTGAAAAAGTTTTTCAAAAACTATTGACAAAACCCATTTTATTTGCTATAATGTTGGTACAACAAACGAAAGGAATTGATAGATATGGCAAAAACTGCAAAGGTACTGAATGACGAAATCAAAGCACGATTCCTCGAGGGTGTTTCTGAACATCTGACCAATGTCGGCGAGGAAGTCCTCCGCACTGGCTCGAACGAAATCGCACTGCCTGTGCTCGATGAGGACGGCAACGAAAAGTGGCTGGTACTGACTTTCAAAGTCCCCACTGGTTCTCGTGATGGCGATGCCTATGACGGTTATTCTATGGCAGAGGATTACCAAATGAAGTGTGCCGAAAAGGTAGCCAAGGCGGAAGCCAAAAAGGCGAAAGCGGAAAAGGACAAGGCAAAGCGAGAAGCCAAGTCCAAGGAAAAGGCAGAGGAGTAATCCTCTGCCAACGGACTCTGTCCTCCCAGCGAGGACATTGCCCGGGCGCCAAAAATTTCCGCAAATATTTTCAACTTTCCTATTGACAAATCAAAAAACTTGTGTTATAATTTGTTTATCAAGTGAAAGGAAACTAAACAAAATGATTGACAACGAAACCCTCTTCCTCGTAATCGACACCGAAGCCACCAACTCTATCGATGACCCCTTTGCATACGATGTAGGCTTTGCAGTGGTCAAGGCAACTGGCGAAGTCCTCGAAGCCCATAGCTATGTGGTGGCCGACATTTTCCTAGATAATGAGCTGATGGCTTCCGCCTACTTCGCAGACAAGATTCCCCAGTATTGGGAAGATATCAAGAACGGCAAGCGAATCCTGCGACGGTTCAAGACCATCAAATCCATTCTGCGTGATGTGGTCGCACAGTATGGCATTCGCTATGTAGTCGCCCACAATGCCAGCTTTGACTATCGCTCCCTCAACTACACTCAGCGGTTGCTGACCTCTTCTAAGTACAGATATTTCCTTCCTTGGGGTGTGAAGATTTGGGACACCTTGAAAATGGCAAGAGAATGCCTCGGCAAGGATGAGCAGTACAAGCAGTTCTGCATTGACAATGGTTATACCTATGGCAAGGAAGAAAAGCCTCAGCTTCGATTCACCGCAGAAATCATCTACAGATATCTGACTGGCAATCTCGACTTTGTGGAAGAACACACTGGTCTGGAAGATGTGCTGATTGAAAAGGACATTCTTGCTTACTGCATCAAGAATGGCATTGAAGATGGCGCACTGTGGGGTTGATACCCCACACGGCGCCCGGGCGAATTTTTTTTGGAAAAGGTATTGACAAATTAGAATTGATGTGCTATAATTAGGGTACAAAAACGAAAGGAAATGATTGAAATGGATGCTACTTGCCCCAACTGCAACAGAGAAATTATGTTTGATGATGAGTTCACCAACTTTGAGGATGACGGAGATGTCATCATTGCCACCGCCACCTATGTTTGTCCTGAGTGTGGTGACGTTATGACGGTGCGTGCTCACTTTGTGTGGGATGGAAATTTGGAGGTAGATTAAATGGAAGATAGGCGAATGAATTTCTACTACAACATCCATATGGGTGTCTGTGCAGAAGAAAATTGGGTAGTCGGCTTTCTCGTAGAAAACGAAGATTGCGAAGACAAAGAGGAGGCACTTGAGGGTCTTCGTACTTGTAGAGAGTTCTATGGTTGGGTTGATTGCGAGGTTTCCAATACAATCGAAGAACTTATCAGTGTTCATTATGGGGTGTGGTAACACATCCCATTTTGCCCGGGCATTTTCCGGGCCGAAGGTTTACATAACAAGTTGACATAATATTTTTATGTAAATCGAACATATGTTCGTCCGTCACTCGTGGACTCGGGCGCGTGTCCGTCTGGGGAGGACAGGTGTATCTGTATCGCGCACCGGGCCGTCCGTCCCTGGCAGACGTTTGTAAACCAGCTGCAAACAGCTGTATCAGCTGCAAAGACACTTGTCTATCAGCTGCAAACCTTTAGGTTTACATAACAAGTTGACATAATATTTTTATGT
>JAGKTZ010000082.1 GCA_021153165.1 Prevotellaceae bacterium | reverse complement strand
GCGAGCGAAATAATATGAAGTTTACTTCAATATTTTTCACAGCGAGCGAAAGTATCTTCAAGTTTTATTCTAAAAAAACACAAATAAGTGAGCAAGAAAAAAAGGTTAGACCTCGTAAAAATTTCGCGACGTCTCGTTGAAAAAAGGTCTTGGTTTTTTCAAAAAAGGTCTAATGTTTTTTTCAGCGCGATTTTGCTAATGTCTCGCACACTATTGGTTAATGTCAGAAAGTTTAAGTCTGAACTTCATAGAAACAAGCAAAAAATAAGTCCGAGCGGCTGATTCTGGTGCCACTCGGACTTCGTTATGATTAGGTTTAGTTAGGGGTTATCAGATCTCTGTGCCATCTTCGCGCACCTTGACTGTGCGGTCCAGGCGTCCGTCACGCTCTAATTCAAATTGGTAGTAGTTGCCCGTAGGTGTTTCAACCCACTCCACGCTGTCTATCTCGTAGCGAGCATATTGGGTGGCGAGCAATTGCTGTACGGGTTCGGGCAAAGTACCGTGGAATTCAAACTCAGTGCGAATCCAGTTGCCGCCCTTGTCAAACCAAGCCTCGGCTTCGCGTCCGTCGTAGCGAAAATCAGCTTTGTACTTTGTGCCCACGCGTTCCCACTCTGCATAGGTAGCATCAGGGTATTTTTCCTTGAACTCCTGCATTACGACTGTGGGGACTTGGAATTCGAGCAAATCTTGGTCTTGTTCGCAACTGGGCAATACGAATAGTGTCGCTAATAATAATGGGAGGATATAAAGTGCTTTCATTTTGTTGTCGTTTTTGGGGTTAGTATTTATTTAATTGTGAGGTTTAGAAATCGATGTCAAGGACTTTGAAGTTAGAGTTAAAGGTCAATTCTACACCACCTTCCAGTTTCACTTCATAGCGGCCATGTTCTTTCTCTATCTCCTTGACAGCTGCTCCCTGATAGTGCTGGTTGATATAATTAACGATGGGGCGAGGGAGCAAGGCCTTGGGCACTGAGGTGTATTTGCAGTCCAGTGTTTTCCATGCACCACTGCGGTCAAATTCTATCTTGTTGCCATTGGCCAGGATGACGTCGTAGGACTTTTCGATCAAGCCATTTTCATATTTGGTAAGTGAGACTTTTTGTCCGGCGAAGTGTTTATTCAAAATCTGCTGTGCCGCTGCTGGCAATTGCTTGACTGTGATGGGGCGTTCGTTGTCGGCTACGGCGAATTGTATTGTAAAGAAGCATACCAGAGCGAGGAATAATTTTTTGAAGTTAGTTTTCATATCGATGTCGTTTTAATTGTTAATATTCGATTTGTTTCCTTTTTACAGAGGCAAAGTTAAGGGGCGATTCTGAAAAGATTCTGAAATCGCCCCTTATCGCATATTTTTTAACTTCTATTAATATTTCACCCTTTATTTCTTATTGTTTGCTCAATATTAAACCATAATCGTTGATCATTAAACATCACACCGTCACCTCGAATACATGTCGGCCGTCTCTGTGGTGGTAGGCTACATCCAGCTTATAGAGATTACAAATAGATTTGACTATCGACAGTCCTAGTCCTGTGGATTGTGCATTGCCCAAAGTGTGGTAGAAACGATTGAAGATGAGCGAAGCATCGAGCGGACCATCGTGGGCAGTATTTTCTACCGTAAATCCACGATCTGAAATGCGCAAATACAGGGTGTCGCCCTCGGAGGCATGAACAAAGGCATTCTTGAGCAAATTGGTCAACAATGCGACTGCCAAGGACTCGTCCATTTCGATGACCAAGTGGCCTTGTTCCTGCACTTCTACCTCTATGCCGCGGTGGGCGTAGACTTGTGTATAGTCGGGCAGGTAGCGCTTGGCCAGTGCATTGATATCTATTGGCTTTCGCTCGGAGAACTGCGCACCATCAATTTTGCTCAATAATAATAGTGAACGGTTCATGCGCGAGAGGTGGCTGAGTGTGTGATGCACCTTGACCAACTCGCCCAATTGCTGCTGGTTCAGTCCATCATCGTCCATCATCATTTCCAGACGGCCTATGCTAATGGCCAGAGGAGTTTGCATTTCGTGCGAGGCATTACCGATGAATTGCTTTTGCTGCTGGTGCAATTGCTCGCTGCGTTGGATTGCCGACTCGGAGACTTCGTTGAGCCAGGCAAACTCTCGGATATTTGTCGGGTTGTCCAGTGCAGAGACTTTGTCGCCTGGACGATATTGCTCGAGCCAACTAAGCAATTTGTGAAGGGGGCGCATGCTGCGGCGAACGACGGTGAAATTGAGCACGACAATAGAAATGATCAGTGTCAAGAATAGGATGCCTATCGACACGGCGATGGCTTCGCGCAGCTCTGCCTTTTCAATAGTTGGCGTAGATACCTCTATCCTACCCCATGTACCATTTCCACGCTTATATATATAGGTCAGTACACGCGCGGGTTCGGTCTCGTTCTTGGCTTCAACGAAGACGTCACGATCCTCGTATTGTACGTGCGGGTGGGACTGGGCATATTCGGCGGAGACCTCGGTCAGGAAATATTGGTTGTTCATCCCGCTCGACACCGCAGGCAATGTATCGCCCGCCAAGTCGCGCACGATGATCTCTTCGGCCAGGGTTTCCAATTGGTCGTCGGTCTCGTCGTCCACCTCCTGCACTACTACCGAATAAAATAGTACTGCCCACAAGGACATGACGGTGACGGCGACAACGGCCAAACGGCGGGTGAGCTGGGTAACGAGTTTTATGCCTTTTCTCTTATTCATGAGCCAAATCAGTTTGCAGTTTTTTCTATTCCTCGACGATTACTTTATAGCCGAAACCATATACGGTCTTGATCTCAACGTTTGCGCCTGCTGCCTTGAGACGCCGGCGCAGATTCTTGATTTGTGCATAGATGAAGTCGAAACTGTCTGCACTGTCGATATGGTCTCCCCATACGGCTTCGGCGAGCATTTGCTTGTCGATGAGACGTGCTGGACGATTCATAAAATAGACGAGTATATCGAATTCCTTGCGTCCCAAATCCAAATCCTTTTCTCCTACCCTTACGCCGAATTCATCCAAATCAACTACGACATTACCCAACGTCAAGAGATTCTTTCCATCACGCATCTTGCGACGGAGTACACTCTTGAGACGTGCGTGCAACTCGGCAATATGAAAGGGCTTTGCCAGATAGTCATCGGCGCCAAGATCCAAGCCCTCGACCTTGTCTTCTATTGAATCTTTTGCCGAAAGGATAATGACATTCATCTGTCGCCCCTTCTCCACAAGTTCGCGCAGTAGGTCAAGGCCGCTACCATCAGGGAGCATGATGTCCAAAAGCAAGGCATCGTATTCGTAAATCAAAGCCTTGGCGCGAGCAGCACGTAGGTCGGCGGCCGTCTCGACGATGTATCTTTCTTTTTGCAACGAGGTGGAGATGATCTCTCTCAAATCGGCATCATCTTCTACGATCAGGATTTTCATAGGACTGGAATAAGGAGTAAGGGGGGTCGTCTAATTGTAACAAGGTGTATGGAAATGCTATTCGCCCAACACGACATTAATCTTAGCCAACGTCGTGCCGCTTTCATTACGCACCTCGATGCCACCACCAGTAGCCGTGAGTTCATTGGCAAAGAACTGCAATTCATCACCACACATCCCCTCGGCAGCATATCCCACTTCGACACGCTGCACACGGAGATTTTGCTTATAAATAAACTCGCTCAAGCAATCAAGTGCCATCTGGATATAACGTATCGAATTGACGTGGCCATTGATATCAAGGTCTGTGTATGCGGCACGGTGGGTAAATATCGGTGCATCACTTGTGATGCGGACGCGAGCAGGCGAAGGAATGGGCGCAACTTCGTCTATAACAAAACTAAACAAAGCATTATCTTTCATTCCGGTGAGGTCGACCGCACTACGTGAATCCAAATTGATCAATGCCCAAGTCGATGAAGCATAACCATAGACCTTGCCATCCCTGCCGACTACTGCAAATTGACGGTCGGTAAACTGACGGTAAACTTTAGATACCCAAGTTTGTATTTCATATTCGCAACCGGTCGTTGGCATTTCATCTATATGAATGGATAGGCGCGAAAGTACCCACACGCGGTGATCGCGCACCATATCTTCGTAACCAAATCCATGGCTTCCGGCATGTAGACTTGCACACCTGAGAAGTTGGTTGCCCAGGATGCCCCAAGATAGGCGTCCGGCGTAGTCTTCGCTAAAGGGTTCCACAACAAAGTGTGTGGTATGTTTCATTTGCATAATTATAGTCTTTAGTATTTCTGAACGAATAGAATTGAAAGATAAACGAGGAAAGATTAAAGATCAACAAGAAATATTGAAGACTGAATGCTATCAAGCCTCTGTTATTCTACTTCATCAATTCATCAAAGAAGGTATCAAGGTCTTCGCTCAAACCTTCCATCAAATCATCGTTGACCAAGAACAAATCGTCGTCGACCAGATATAAATCTGTCAAGGTCTCACGATCTTCTCCCATGAGTACGAAACTATAGGGTTTGAGAATAGGAAGATTGTCCCAAGTCTCTTTGAGAGTTTCAACAGCAGCACTCAATACGGGTGGCAAGGTAACGTAAAATTGTTCGTCTGTATTGCCAATCCATTCTTCGACTACACAGCGTGTCAATTCGTCGCCGTCGTCGTTGTAGACCAACAACTCTCCGCTATCTTGCTTCACTTGCAGATAGATATCTGTCAAGGGCATATTGTCGGGCGAAGCGGTAAATTTTGACGCTGTCTTGCGCAGTGCACGCTGGATTTGATTAAGTGTTTGTTCGGTGTATTTCATAGTATTCTGATATTAGTATGGTATATCCCCACCCTCGTATATATAATAGGAGGGCAGGGAGAAAATTATTTCACAATGATCTCGTCGACAAAGATCCAACCTCCGTGTACCACGGGGTCACCTTGCAAACGAATATAGCGTGCTTTGGCTTTGCCCTTCCAAGACCACCATTCCGTTTTGTAGTAGGGGAAATTCTTGTCTGGGTTCTTCTTTTCGAAAAGCGTCTTGTATGTTTTGCCATCTTCAGAAGCAGAGATGGTGAAGGTGCCGGGGAAGTAAATCCATGGACCGGTACATTGCAAGAAATCGGCGCCAACTTCGCTAATGCTTTGTACTTTTCCCAAATCAATAGTCACGTCGAAGCAATCCTTGCCCAGAAAACCGAGCCAAGGTTTATCGCCATAGTTCCAACCTCCCAGTTTGCCGTCAGTAAGTGTAGTGGGACCATTGCCAGGATAAGATCTATGGTATTTTTTATTCCATATTACTGTTGCACCGACTGCTTTGTGCTTAATAGCACTTTGCACACGGTCGCCTTTCTCTTTTTTCAAGTCAAAAGCATTCACACCATTTGCGCGCAGGTATTGGGTTTCGTTGACTGCACGTTGGTGAAATTCGTCGTAGTCTTTGTATTTCGTACCGTTCCAACCGATTTCTGAAATAGCCAAAAGGCGAGGCCACATCATATATTCAGCATGTGACGCCGAGGGTACATGTTCGGTCCACAAGTTGGCTTGTACGCCGACAATATGAGCGCGGTGTGCAGGCGACATATTCTCGCCGGGCACGAAACTATACACCTTCTTCAAAGGCAAGTAAGCTCCCATAGCCTCGGGTTGGTCTGCAGGAGAATCTTGGTAAGCATCGATGTAGCAATATGCTCCTGGCGACAGAATGACATCATAGCCATGAGCTGCGGCACGTGTTGCATTTTCCAATCCGCGCCACACCATCACTGTGGTACCCTTTTCCAGATTTCCATCTATCACTTCGTCCCAGCCGATCAGGGTACGTCCGTGCGATTTGAGGAAGCGTCCCATATGCGTAATCAGGTGTGTTTGCAAATCGTTCACATCTGTTGTGCCCAGTTCCTTCATTTTTGCCTGACATCTGGGACATGTGGGCCACGAAGCCTTGGCTGCTTCATCACCACCTACGTGAATGTAGGCAGAGGGGAAGACGTCCATCACTTCTTTCAAGACATTTTCCAAAAAGTCGTAAGTCGATATGCTACCAGGACAGAAGTCTGCTTGCTTGTAGGGTTCGTGCGTACAAGAGAGGCAGGGATAAGCTGTCAGCACTTCTTCTGAATGGGCTGGCATCTCTATCTCAGGAATAATCGTAATACCTCTTTCGAGAGCATAGTCTACCAAATCGCGCAGTTCGCGTTGAGTATAATAGCCACCATAAGCTCCAGGTGTGCCTTCTTCTACATATTTGCGCTCGCCATCCCACCAAGTCTTCCACAGACTATCGGTGCGCCACGCTGCCAGTTCGGTCAAGCGGGGATAACGTTTGATCTCCATGCGCCAACCTGCCGCATCGGTGAGGTGGAGGTGAAGGCGATTGAATTTATAGCGTGCCAGAAGGTCCACTTGCTTCTTGACAAATTCGATGGGATAGAAATGACGTGACACATCAAGCATGGCACCGCGATAGCGATAGGCGGGGCTGTCGCTGATCATGACGGCACGTGTCTGCTTGCCGTCGGCTGTGAGTTGTGCCAATGTGGCACGTGCAGCGATAAAGCCGGCTTCGTTCTTCGCACAGACTTTCACGGTGTCGGCAGATACGTAGAGTTGGTAGGCCTCGTCGTTCCATGCAGGATTGCCCTTTTCCAAAATCACCACACGCTTGGTTTCTGCTGTCACTGCCTTGGCGGGCAACCATTGTTGCACGGGTGCAGAGGCTTCTGCTACGGTTTGTCGGCATTCCAAACGATATGGTTTTTGCCAGTCAAAATAGCCTTTCTTCCACTGCACATGTTGTGGTTGTGGGAGCAATGTTTGTGCTGATGTAGGGAGAGCCATTACGCATAAGCCTACGAGATAATGCTTCAGTTGTATTTTCATTTTTATTTTGGTTATAGGTTGAATAATACTTTAACGAATTCGTTCAACTTTAATCGCTTTGAGCGATGAACAGTGAGCTCCGAGACCTGGGTGTATCGATTCGGACGAAGGTCGAACCGATTGGAGTGGTTGGGCAGAACAAGAGGAGCGCACACACCGCCTTGCAGCAGCTGGTCAGAAAAGTATGACTAAACTAATTTCTTAAATTTCATCGCACCAAAAACCTCAATGTCATCATCTGAAAAATAGTGATAACACATAAGATTGGGAATAAATTTTGATACAGAATTAGATGATAGCTTTTGCCAGACCTCATCAAAATGAGGTTTCCACCATTCATTTATAATGTAAACATTAGTATTGGGAAATCTAAAATTGATTTTGTTTAATAAACTATCCTGACCCAATCTTTGAGCCAAATAAGCGGTGATTACTTTCTCAACCAATAATATATCAGAATCTTTTATGGAATCT
>JAGKTZ010000026.1 GCA_021153165.1 Prevotellaceae bacterium | reverse complement strand
CTTTTTTCAACGCGCCGTCGCGAAATTTTCACAAAGTCTTCCCTTTTTTCACCCGAATTTGGGGCAAAATAAAGGGGGAATTAGCCTGGTTCGGCCAACTCCCCACCTTTGTACTACAAAGATACAACAATTTCGAGCGAAATGCAAATGCGATTTTACAACCATTAACAAATTGTTTCACGCCTCTTGCTCAGGACAACCATGAGTTTGGTTTTGGTCTGCTGAGAGTCTCTTTCTTTGCTTTTTTGTAGGCTCTGTTGGTGCTTTACTTTGCGTCGCGCTTCAAAAATCTGCCTAAATCTCACAAAATGTCACGAAAATGTTGTTGGTTCTCCTTTCAAAATAAAAAATAGCAGCGCAAAAATGCTTACAAAAGCGGTAAAAATGCCGTCTTTTTGTGGCAAAATGAAAGAAATGGAAGAAAAGTGTAAAAAAATGTAGTAAAAAAATCGATTTTTGTTTGCAGGATAAAAAAATAAACCTACTTTTGCAAAACTTACATTCCCGTAATAAGTCCTTTTTGGATGATAAAAGGAAGTGAAGTACTCTCTCTCTTGTTTTAATTTAGGCACACAAAGACTAAACAAACTAAACTCTCCCATACAGAAATGGGAAACCCTCTCTCGATTGAAAAATCATGTTTAATTTAATGGTAATATTATGAAGAAAAAGTTAGTGCTTTTGGGAGCAACCATGCTGTTGTCAGCAGGTATTGCTTCAGCGCAGAAGCTCGTAACTGGTCGCGTCCTCGATGCTAGCGGTGAACCCGTGATCGGCGCAGCAGTACGTGTGGTAGGCGGAAAAGGTGCTGTCGCTACTGATGCTAACGGTAACTTCACTTTGAAGAACGTTCCTGCATCTGCAAAGCACCTGAAAGTGACTTACATCGGTAAAAAAGAAGAGCAAGTAAGCATTGCCAGCAACATGAAAGTTGTGCTTCAAGACGACGAAAAAGTTTTGGAAGAAGCTGTTGTTGTTGGTTATGGTTCGGCTCGTAAGGTCGGTACTTTGGTTGGTTCGGTGACTAAGGTTAATAGCGAAGATATCGCTAACAAGCCTTCAACCAACATTGCCGACGCGTTGCAAGGTAAGGTTGCTGGTATGCAAGTCTTGACTTCAACCAGTGACGCTGGTTCTATCAACGCTTCAAGCATCACTGTGCGTGGTGTCGGATCTCTCGGTGCAGACAGCGAACCCCTCGTGGTGATCGACGGTACTCCCGCAGGTATATCAATGCTCGGTTTGATGAACTCAAACGATATTGAAAGCGTAGTAACTTTGAAGGATGCATCTGCTACTTCTATCTACGGTTCGCGTGCGGCAAACGGTGTAATCTACATCACAACCAAGAAAGGTCGCGCTGGTGAAAAAGCTCAAGTAACACTTAGTCAGAAAGTTGGTTGGAGTCAATTGGCAAGCCCTATCAATAAGGGAATAATGAATTCTGCAGAATTGCTTGATTTCCAGTTGGAAAATCAGATTATTAGTGCAGAAGAATATGTGAAGTATAAGTCATACGGTGCTAATACAAATTGGCAAGATTATTACTTCAATGATGCGGCTCCACAATATCAAACAGACGTATCTGTGCGTGGTGCAAGTGAAAAGACTCGTTACTTCGTAAGTGGTTCGTTCTTTGATAACGAAGGTATCGACCGGGTTTCTTACATGGAGAGATATACACTTCGCTCAAATTTAGACGTTAAACCTAAAGATTGGTTGAATATTGGATTAAATCAGGGTATTATTTACACAAAGCGTAAAAATAATGCGTACCTCTCTAAAGGTGGTTGGAATTCTGCTACAACTATGGCAATGGGTTACCCTGCATATTGGGATCCCTATCATCCTAGCGTAGAGGAAACGCATCAATATTATCTAAGCGGTAATATGTGGGATATAAATTGGTTAGATGCCGTTCAGCCTACCAATACGAATGATATCGTTTACAATGGTACAGCATTTGTTGATATTAATCCGATAAAGGGGTTGCATTTGAAGTCTCAATTAGGTTTGTATGCAACAAACACTAAGTATAAATATTCAATGTTAACTATTGCTCCTTTTACAGGTGATGGCAAGGCAGCACGTTCTCTTTCTGACTCACGCTCAGCTCAATGGACTATCACTAATACTGCGGAATACAACTTCCAGATCGCAGAAGATCACGACCTCACATTCCTCCTCGGTCAAGAAGGTATCAAGTATCATTCTGAAGGTTTCTCAGCAGGTGCTTCTGGTTCTACAGACGACCGCCTCTTGATGATTGGCAACATGACAGAAGCTACTATCGCTGACGTAGGCGAAAGTTCTTCTGACTACCAATTCCTTTCATTCTTCGGCCGTGCAGACTATAACTACAAGAACAAGTACTTCGCTAACTTCACCGTACGTAATGACCAATCTTCACGTTTCGGTAAGACCAACCGCTCTGCGATGTTCTATTCAGGAGGTTTGATGTGGAACATGAAGCGCGAATACTTCTTGCGTGGTGCAACATGGTTGGACAACTTGGAATTGCGTGCTAGTGTCGGTTCAACAGGTAATGCTGCAATCGGTAACTACGCTCACCTCGGTTTGATCGGCGATACTCAATATGGTGGCGTACCAGGTTGGGGGCTTGCACAACCTTCAAACACAGAACTCGGTTGGGAAAAGCAAATTCAAACTAACGTTGGTTTCACTGCTAGCTTCTTCAACAGAGTAAACCTCGAAGCTAACTTCTACCACCGTAAGACTAAGGATATGTTGATGGGTGTGCCCATTCCTACTACAACAGGCTTCAGCAGCCAAGCTATCAACATCGGTGAAATGAGCAACCGCGGTATCGAATTGACACTCTCTTACGACATCATCAAGACTCGCGACGCATTCTTGAACTTCGGTGTAAACTATGCTTACAACAAGAACAAGATCGACGAACTCTTCTACGGTCTCCAAGAATGGGAAATGAAGTCATCCCTCCTCAACTACGTAGTAGGTAAGAGTTTGAACTTCTACATGCCAGTTTACGCAGGTGTTGACCAAACAGATGGTAAGCCAATGTGGTACAAGGTAGGTCATAAGGGTGAAGCTGGACATACTTTCAATCCTGAAACTATGACTAAGGACGAAACTCAAATCGAAAACCTCTACCAAGATACAGGCAAGGGTCGCTTCGCTCCTCACACTGGTGGTTTCAACTTGGCAGCAGGCTGGAAAGGCTTGACTTTGAATGCTAACTTCGCATTCGTTGCAGGCAAGTATATGGTAGATAATGACTATTTCTGGTTGACTGGTAAGTCTAACTTGGAAATGAACAAGACCAATGGTCATCGCGATATGTTGGATATCTGGAAGCAACCAGGTGACCTCGCATCTTTGCCAGCATTCCAATACCAAAGTCAATTCGATACGCACGTCTTGCAAAATGCTTCATTCCTCCGTTTGAAGGACTTGACATTGGCATACGAATTGCCTAAGAAGTGGATGGATGCTTCTAACTTCTTCCAAAGCGTTCGTTTCAGCTTCATCACTCGCAACCTCTTTACTGTAACTCCATTCAAGGGTGCGGATCCTGAACTTGATAGTAATATCTCTTTAGGTAATTATCCAGCAACTCGTCAGTTTATGTTGGGCGTTGACGTGACATTCTAATCAAACTTAAAAATAACAACCATGAACAAATATATAGTTAAAACCATCTTGGGCGCAGCCTTGGCACTCCCTGTGCTGACTTCTTGTGAACTTGACCAATTCCCTGAAGGAACTATTCCTGCAGAGAAAGCATGGGAAACCGTACAAGATGCGAGCAACTTCCATATTGGTCTTTTGGCTAGTCTCCGTAGCCTCGCTGGCGACGGTACTAAGACTGTCGCAGAAGCACAAACAGATTTGTTTAATATGGCATCAAGTACTGACGCTTTCTATCAAGAGTCAGACTGGACTTGGACAACAAACCAATTCAGTGGTGATGGTCGTTGGAGTGGCAACTACAGCTTGATCAATACTGCCAACTACATCCTCGATAATGTAGAAAATGTAGCACAAGAAAGTGCTGCTGACTCAGCTGCTGTAAAAGAATTTATGGGTACTGCATATTTTGCACGTGCTTATGGCTACAGCAACCTCGTGACTCGTTATTGCAAGGAGTATGATCCTGCGACTGCTAACGTAGAATTGGGTCTCCCTCTCGTTACTACAGTAGACGTAAATGCTAAGCCTGCTCGTGCATCTTTGCAAGCGACTTACAACCTCATGTTGAGCGACCTTGAAAAGGCAGCAACTCTCTTGGCTAACGTGCACGACGATATCACTGTTCCTACTGCAGAAGCTGTGACTGCTCTCCAAGCTCGCGTATACCTCTACTGCAAGCAATACGACAATGCTATCGCTGCAGCAGAAAAGATTTTTGCTAACAAAAACTTAGCATTGACTAAGAAGGGTGACCTTTGGACTTTGTGGAGCGAAGATGCTGGTACTGAAATCATCTACCAACCTCTCCTCACTGAAGACGAACGTTCAGGTGGTAGCATGGGTTCTGCTTACTTCGGCTTCAGCCAAAGTCAAAAGCTCAAAAGTGCTTCTTACTTCCCAACTCAAGGTTTGATGGATTTGTACGAAGCTAAGGATGCTCGTAAGGAAGTTTACTTCTTCGAAGATCAACTCTGCTCTGGTCAATACATCGGTACAGGTTACATCTTCTCTAAGTTCCCTGGCAACCCTGCTTTGCGTAAAGGTAGCGAAACAGACGAAACTGCATGGTACAACGCACCTAAGGCGTTCCGTACAGCAGAAATGTACTTGATCGCTGCTGAAGCTGCGCTCTTCAAGGCTACTCCTGACGAAGTTGCTGCTCAACGTTACTTGAATACATTGCGTGTTGCTCGTGGTGCAAGTGAAACTCAAAAGTCTGGTGCACTCCTCGTACAAGAAATGAAGGATGAGTGGGTTCGTGAAATGGTTGGTGAAGGATTCCGTTTGGATTGCTTGAAGCGTTGGGGTGATGGTATCAAGCGTTTGGCTCCTCAAAAGTCTCTCGTTGGTGCTAATGTTCTCCGCAATGCTGACCCATCTCTCTCTACAGAACTCTACGTTCCTGCAAACGATGATCGCTACTTCAAGATGGTATGGGAAATTCCTAGCAACGACTTGCAAACCAACAAGAACTTGGTAGGCAACTGGCCAAAATAACATGTTGAACTAAAAACATCAAATTACAATGAAATATCTTCATACTTTATTGGCCCTTTGCGCTGTAGTATTGTTCTCTGCTTGTAATGATTTGGTTGATTTTGACAAGAATATGGATCACAACTATGGTGCAGAGTTAGAAAAAGGACTGTATTCTTCTCAATACAATGTTAACAGCAAATATGAATACAACCTCGTGGTGACTGAAAATGCTAAGGGCGAACCCACAGTTTACTCTTATCGTGTAGGTAAACCTGGTACTTCAGACAGCGCAGTTGTACGTACTACTTTCGTATCTGAAGAAGTGGCTTACGATGCTAAGACCGGTGTATTGTCTGCTAAGGCTAGCACTTCTTACTATGAAGTGGAAAGTAATCTCTATCTTTGCAAATTGCAAAATGGCAACTTGATCTATGAGTTGAACTACGACGTAAAGAAAGACAAGGCTACTATGGCTAAGAGTTCTGCTACTCCTACAGTAGAAGGTAAGTGGCAAGCTGCAAACGCTGACTCTTCTGTAGTTTACGATTTCTTCTTGTCTGCTGCTAACGCTGAAGGCGCTGGTGCTGCTATCGTAAGCAAGAATGGTGGTGCTGACGAAGTTGGTACATATACTACTGCTCACGGCACAACTACTGTGACTGTAGGTGCAGTAACTTACACTCTCGCATTCAACGGCAAGTTCCAATTGGTAGCTACTACTGATGCAGAAACACTCATTTTGGACCGTGTAGTAAGTGATCCAGAACCAGAACAATTCTTGCCTATCTTCGGTGGTGTATATACTTGTAATATGTTTGGTATGCAATTTGAAGCAGTGCTTTATCAAAGCGATAAATATCCAGAAAACTTTATGATTTCACCATACCTGTATAGCCAAAAACCAATGTATTTCACAATGAATGCGGATGGATCTTTGGTAGTAGAGAAACAAGAAACTGGTCTCTATTATGATGCTAACGAAGGTAAAGTCTACGGTCAAGAAGTACCTGGAGGCTATCAAATTTATATATCTGATGGTGTGACATATTTTGGTACAGCAAGTCCTCTCAGTGAATACGATCAATCAAAGGGTGTTTTCAACTTTGCTCTCATTTGGCATATTGACCTGGGATACTTTAACGAAGCCCCCAAAGTTGATACATTCCAATTAACAGAGGAGTTATCAAATAAGAAAGAACCTTCTTTTATGAAAGCTCAAAAATTGGATAAGCCTTTCAGCTTTGACAAGAAACTGCCTTTCTTTAAGAAGTAATTGTTTTCTAACAAATCTATATAAAGTGTGGTGCATTTGCATCACACTTTTTTTATGCCCGTTTGTCTGCTCAAAAAAAGCTTTGACCTTTTTCAAATTTCGCGATGCCTCGTAGAAAAAAAGTCTTGGTTTGTGAAATCAAGGCTTTTTTGTGTTTCTGTGATGATAGAAATGAGGGTGCTTCTTGCTCTATTTTGAGTAAAATGGTCAGGCCAGGAAATTAGGAAGTCAAGTGAGCAATTTTGAGGGCAAAATAAAATATCTAAAAATAGTGAAAAAAATGTCATGCATTTAACGTATTTATATGTAGCTTTTTCTCTAATTTTGTAAGCGTAAAACTATACCCATGTCAGAAAACCCCGTATATCATGTCCCCGTACTGCTGAAACCCTGTGTCGAAGGGTTGGAATTGCGTGAAGGCGGCGTCTACGTAGACGTGACCTTCGGCGGCGGTGGACATAGCCGCGAGATATTGCGCTGTCTGCCCCAGGGAGCGCACTTGTACAGCTTCGACCAAGATGCTGATGCCGAGAGGAATATACCCGAAGGTGCTGAGAATTTTACCTTCGTGCGAAGCAATTTCCGCTACCTGCGCAACTGGATGCGCTACCATGGAGTGGAGCAAATCGACGGTTTGCTGGCAGACCTCGGTGTGTCCAGTCACCACTTCGACGACGAGACGCGCGGATTCTCCTTCCGTTTCGATGCGCCCCTGGACATGCGTATGAATGGCCGTGCTGGACAAACGGCGGCAGAACTGCTCAATACCGCTCCCGAGGAGGAACTGACCCGAATATTCCGCCTGTATGGTGAAATGAAAAATGCCAAGCAAATAGCACGTGCCATTGTCAAGGCCAGAGCCAACGAACCTTTCTATCGCACCGGTGCTTTTGTCGAATGTGTCAGACCTCTGCTCGGCGCAGCCAGAGAGAAGAAGGATATGGCAAAGGTGTTTCAGGCCCTGCGTATCGTGGTCAATCACGAAATGGAAGCGCTCGAGGAAATGCTTCAGGCAGCCAGCGAACTCCTTGCACCCGGTGGCAGACTGGTCGTACTGACCTATCACTCGCTCGAGGACCGCTTGGTGAAAAACTACATGAAGGCTGGCAATGCTGAAGGAAAAATCGAACAAGACTTCTATGGCAACCGCCTTGCCCCCCTGCGCCCGCTCAACAATAAGGTGGTGGTGCCCGAACAGGAAGAGCAAGAACTCAATCCCCGAAGCCGTAGTGCAAAGTTGCGTATCGCCGAAAAACCGCTGCCTAAGCAAAAGTGAACGATTCAAAGTGTGATTTATTCTAACAAATATAAGGCACCTCACAAACAATGAGTGATAATACAGAAAGAAAGGATATTAACCTTTTCGATATAGCTGAAATCGCAGCAAATGCAGAAAGTGCTGCACAAAGTGAACTTGACGCTCTTGAAAACGAAGCGTCAAGCATAGATGTGCCTATAGAAAAGGGTGAAACTGCTGAAGAAATACAAGTTGAACAGCAAAAAGAAATCAAGGAAAAGAAACAAACTCGTGCAGAAGAAATCGACGAGGCTGGCGAAGACTCAGAGGTAAGTCTGAAAAGTATTATCGGTGGTGACATCCTGGGTAGTGATTGGTTTAGACGTCAATTCTTTTATATTTTCTTCTTGGGTGTCCTATCTATATTATATGTGACCAACAGGTATTCTTACCAAAGCGAATTGTTGAAGCAAACAAAGTTGAAGCGAGAACTGGAAGACCGAAGGAAGCGTGCTTTAGTTGCTAATAGCGAACTTACATCTTTTCTTAGAAATAAGAGTATTCTGGAAAATCTTCCAGATACAACTATTCACCCTACTGTCGATCCATTTTACTATATTAACCTTAACGAAAAATGAGCACACCGAATAAGCAAATAAATTTCCCAAGCAAGAAGGTTGCACCCCGTTTCTCAGTTATCGCAATGATTTTGACATTTCTGGGTGTGGCTATCGTGTGCAAGGCACTTTATACCATGACCATTAAGCGTGATTATTGGTTGGGAGGTAGTGAATTGCTGAAAGTGGATAGTGTGCCCATTCATCCAGTGCGTGGTAGTATCTTGGCTTGCGATGGTCGTCCTTTGGCAGTATCTCTGTCTGAATATACGATAGCTTTGGATTTTAAGTCCAGAGAAAAAGATTCTTTGGTTCGATTAAAGGACCAAAAGAATAGAGATACTTTGTTCTCCAAGAATGTTGACAAGATCGTTGCGGGGATATGTCGTGTATTGCCAGGACTTGATTCCGTGAAATATAAGGCTTATTTGCTCGCTGGGGCAAAAGATAGTTGTCAGAATTTTCCTCTTTATCCGACAGAGTTGGATTATGCAAAGTATAAGAATAAAGAGACGCGCCGGAAGATTAAAAATAAAAATATCACCTATCTGCAATTGTGCGAACTCAGAAAGCTTCCCCTGCTTAGCAAGTCTGCCTACATGGGTGCTACAGAAGTGAGATTGCGCAAAAAGCCTTATGGCCAATTGGCGTATCGTACGGTGGGCGACTATAAAGACAGACCGCGTTTTGGTTTGGAGTTGACCTTTGACAGTGTATTGGCTGGAGAAAAGGGGTATATGCATTATGAAAAAGTGCGCAGCGCCAATGTCGCCAATATAGATTTAGCTGCAGTCGATGGGTCGGATGTTGTCACAACCTTAGACATAGATATGCAAGAGTTGTGTGAGCAAACGCTGAAGAACGAGTTGCAACGATTGGATGCCGACTCGGGCGCAGTGGTGCTAATGGAGGTAAAAACAGGCGATATCAAGGCGATGGTAAGTCTGCAGAACAAAGGCGAAGGGTACTACTTCGAGTATACACCCAACGCTATTTCTGCACGATATGAACCAGGTTCTGTATTCAAGCCCATATCATTCCTCGTAGCCATGAGGGATGGACGAATCACAACTAAGGATCATCTGACGCTGACAAGCGGTACGCATAGGTTTGCTACTAAAACGATGAAAGATGATCACTTGGTCAGCGGTACGGTGGATGTGCATAAAATTATCTCTGAATCCATCAATACGGGAACTAGTATTATGATAGACAATGCCTATCATGACAACCCACAAGCCTTCTATGATGGTATCCAGAGCATAGGTGCTGCCGCCCATCTCCAACTGCCGCTTGATGGTTACTTGAAACCTTACATTAAGAATCCAAGTGATAAAAGCAGATATTGGTCTCCTATCGACTTGCCTTGGATGAGTATCGGCTATGCGACTATGTTCTCGCCAATGAATATTGTCAATTTCTATGCGGGTATTGCCAATAATGGAAAACTGATGTATCCCCGACTAGTTAAGGCTATCATGAAAGATGGTCAGATTGTGAAAGAATTTGAACCGAGAGTGCTCAACGAAAGTATAGGTACTCCAGAAGATATCAAATATATGCAAGACGCTTTGGCAGAAGTGGTGCGTACCGGTACAGCAAAGCGCCATCGTTCACACTTAGTGCCATTTTCTGGAAAGACTGGTACTGCACAGATTTGGTTACGCTCTGGTAGAACTTCGTCAAACTCTATTACCTTCGTGGGTTATTTCCCATCAGACAATCCGCAGTATGCTTGTGTGGTGAATATGCAGAAGAAGTTGCCAGCTTATGGTAATATGTGTACGAGTGCATTTCGTATCATCGCAGAGCGAGTGATGGCAAAGACAGCGGCACGTAGTTATGACGAAGCTGGGGAAGCTATCGTGAAGCTACCACCCAAAGTGCAGCATGGTAATGTAGCTGCATCGCAGAGGGTCTTGAATGAATTGAACGTGAAACATCGTACTAATTCTAACTGGGCAGGACAGACCGTTGTGTGGGGAAAGAATCAAGCCGAAGAGGGTATTCCGCAATTGGTGAGCAATAACTTTGAAAAAGGTGTAGTGCCCGATGTCAAAGGCTACGGATTGACAGATGCTGTCTACTTGCTCAAGAAACAAGGCCTAAAAGTGAAGGTGACAGGACGAGGTTCTGTGTCTGAGCAAAGTTTGAGTGAGGGACATAAGATTAAGCCGGGTGAAACCATCCATTTGACCTTGTCTCCTGTCCGAGGGAAAAATAAAAAGAAAGAGGAGGAACCTACCACTCAGCAAGCTGTCGTGCCAGAAAAAAAGGATACAATAAAAAAACAAGGGTGAATCCGCTCAAATTAGCGTAAACGAAAATTTATAATACTTACAATAATATAGAATAGGTATATGCAATTAGCAAAAATACTACACAATGTTCCCACCACTGCCGTATGTGGTGATTTGCAAACCACGGTAACTGGCATTTGCATAGACTCACGTCGTGTGAAGGCGGGAGATCTTTTTGTCGCAGTCAAAGGT
The DNA here is from genome assembly GCA_021153165.1 of Prevotellaceae bacterium. Taxonomy (GTDB): domain Bacteria; phylum Bacteroidota; class Bacteroidia; order Bacteroidales; family Bacteroidaceae; genus Alloprevotella. The sequence continues at coordinate 15,754 of JAGKTZ010000026.1, read as the reverse complement.
ACGCAAGTCGATGGTCATGCCTATATCAACAAGGCGTTGGAAAATGGTGCCGTTGCCGTATTGCAGAGTGACGCTCTTCCCACAGCACCCCAAGCTGGTGTAGTGTATGTGCAAACTACCGACACCGAGCGCTACGCAGGTGTTGCCGCAACAAATTTCTACGGCGAACCCTCGAAAAAACTTAAACTGGTCGGCGTGACAGGTACTAATGGCAAGACGACGATTGCTACTTTGCTGTATCAGACTTTTAGAGCTTTTGGTCACAAGTGTGGACTTTGCTCTACAGTATGCAATTATATTGACGACGTTCCAGTTCCTGCTGACCACACCACGCCTGATGCTGTGACGCTGAATAAACTGTTGGCCGAAATGGTAGAAGCTGGTTGCGAATATGCCTTTATGGAATGCAGCAGCCATGCCATCCATCAGCACCGCATCGGCGGCTTGCAGTTCGCAGGCGGTATCTTCACCAATCTGACCCGCGATCATTTGGATTATCACGAAACTTTCGAGAACTATCGCGACGCCAAGAAAGCATTCTTCGACGGTTTGTCAAAAGAAGCCTTTGCCATCAGCAACGCAGACGACAAGAATGGTGAAGTGATGCTACAGAATTGTGCCGCGAAGCAACGTCTTTATTCTACGCGCACTGCTGCAGATTTCAAGGGTAAAATCCTTGAAGAAAGTATCGAAGGCATGTTGCTCGATATAGACGAACAAGAAGTGAGCGTGCGCTTTGTTGGTCGCTTCAATGTGTCAAATTTGTTGGCAGTATATGGCGCAGCGTTGATGTTGGGTAAGGAAAAGGCAGAAACTCTGTGCGTATTGTCGTCACTGCATCCCGTGAACGGACGATTCGAGACCATTCGCTCGCCAAAGGGTGTAAGCGCAGTGATCGATTATGCACACACGCCAGATGCGCTGGAAAATGTATTGTCTGCGATCAATGAGATCGTGCGCGGTAAGTCTCGTGTCATCACCGTATGTGGTGCGGGCGGTAATCGTGACAAAGGCAAACGTCCACTGATGGCACAGGAAGCTGCGAAAGGCAGTGACCAAGTGATCATCACCAGTGATAATCCACGTTTCGAACAACCCCAAGATATCATCAATGATATGTTGGCTGGCCTTGATGATACACAAAGACAACGCACCCTCTCTATCGTTGATCGCCGCGAAGCGATTCGTACGGCGGCGGCTTTGGCTCAGCCAGGCGATGTTATTCTGGTGGCAGGAAAGGGTCACGAACCCTATCAAGAAATCGAGGGCGTGAAGCATCATTTCGACGATCACGAAGAAGTGCGCCTTGCATTCGGTATGCCAGCCCAAGGAGAATAGGGCGCAGACTACTGACTGATGCAAGATGCGTAGATAAAACAAATAGAACAATAGAAACCGTTACTATATATAATAATTAAATAGCTGTGCTTTACTACTTATTTCGTCTATTAGGAGAATGGGGCGTACCGGGATCTCACCTCTGGTCATATGTATCATTCCGTTCATTGCTGGCGCTCATCTTTGCGCTTATTATCTCTGCTTGGTTTGGCGAGAAGTTTATCAAATTCATGAAGCGCCGTAACATCAGCGAAACGCAACGTGATGTCAGCATCGATCCATACGGCGTCAAGAAGGTGGGCGTACCTTCTATGGGTGGTATCATTATCATCGTAGCCATTCTGGTGCCTTGTCTGTTGCTGGGCCGTTTGCGCAATGTATATATGATACTGATGCTCGTGTCTACGGTGTGGTTAGGTTGCATTGGCTTTTTGGATGACTACATCAAGATCTTCAAGAAAAAGAAGGATGGCTTGTCCGGTAAGTTCAAACTCTTGGGTCAAATGGTTTTGGGCTTGGTCGTGGGGGTAACCCTTTATCTTAGTCCCGATGCTGTGATTCGTGAGAATGTCAAGGTGCAGACAAGTGGAGCCGTTGCTCATGTCGTACACAAAGAAGAGGTAGTCAAGTCCACAAAGACCACTATCCCCTTTGTAAAGAACAACAACCTGGACTATGCAGAAGTAATGTCCTTTATGGGCAAGTACAAGGAGCAGGCCGGATGGGTGCTCTTCGTGATTATGACCATATTGGTGATTGCCTCGGTGTCTAATGGTGCTAATCTCAATGACGGGATGGACGGGATGGCAGCAGGCAATTCCGCCATCATCTGTGTCGCGCTGGGGATATTGGCTTACGTCTCGAGTCACATAGAGTATGCTGGCTATCTGAACATAATGTATATACCCGGTTCCGAGGAACTCGTGATATTCATCTGTGCTATGGTCGGCGCATTGATAGGTTTCCTATGGTACAATGCTTATCCTGCGCAAATCTTCATGGGCGATACGGGTTCGCTCACCATTGGTGGTTTGATCGCAGTACTGGCTATCATCATTCACAAGGAATTGTTGATCCCCGTCTTGTGCGGTATCTTCCTGTTTGAAAGCCTCAGTGTGATTTTGCAAGTAGAATACTTCAAATTCTACAAGAAGCGCGGCCAATGCCGCCGCATCTTCAAGCGCACGCCTATTCACGATGCCTTCCGCACCCTGCCCGAACAGATGGTGCCCGACTGCAAATATCTGCTGGGCAACTGGCCCCGCGGCGCTTGGCATGAGTCGAAGATTACGGTGCGCTTCTGGATCACCACAATCATACTTGCGGCAATTACTATAATAACATTAAAAGTACGCTGATTCGGGGGTGAAAAAAAACCGCAACGTCTCGTGAAAATTTCGCGCCGTCTCGTTGAAAAAGGTCTAGGTTTTTTGAAATTCCGGAACGGTTTTTTTTGAGGCCTCCTTTTTCGCCCACAAAATAGTCATCATACACACCACAATATATCGTATGAAATTAGTCGTTCTTGGTGCTGCCGAAAGTGGAGTAGGCGCAGCCATCCTTGCACAACAAAAGGGCTACGACGTCTTCGTGACCGACAATGGCCCCATCAAAGATAAATTCAAAGCCACCCTCGATCAATATCACATCGAGTGGGAAGAGGGTGGACACACCCTGGAGCGCGTGATGGACGCCGACGAGGTGGTGAAAAGCCCCGGCATCCCCGACACCGTGCCCGTGGTGCGTGCCTTCTTGGAAAAGGGCACGCCGATACTGAGCGAAATCGAATTTGCCGGCAGATATACCGATGCCAAGATGTTGTGCATCACAGGTAGCAATGGCAAGACGACTACGACATCGCTGATCTATCACATTCTGAAAAAGGCAGGGTATGATGTAGGCCTGGCAGGCAATATTGGGCACAGTCTGGCGCGTCAGGTGGCAGAGTCTCCCCGAGAATGGTATGTCCTCGAACTCTCCTCCTTCCAACTGGACAATATGTACGACTTCCGCGCCGACATCGCCGTTCTCCTCAACATCACACCCGACCATTTGGACCGCTACGATTTCTGTATGCAAAACTACGTGGAGTCCAAGATGCGCATCCTGCAAAATCAGCGCCCTGAGGATACCTTTGTCTATTGGATGGGCGACGACTATATCTCACTTGAACTGAAAAAGATGAAACCCGCTTGCCGCCAACTCGGTTTCTCGGATACGGCAGAACAAGGCAGCGTGGGCTATGCTCAAGGCGATGCTTGCCATGTCGAAGTGCCCGAAATATTGGATATCCCATTGGATAGACTCTCGTTGAAGGGTAAACACAATCTGCGTAACTGCCTCTCTGCAATATTAGCCGCATCAAGTGCTGGGGTAGGGATGGACGTTATCATCGAAGCCCTGGGCGACTTCCCCGGCGTAGAACATCGTTTGGAGTTTGTACGCACAGTCGACGGTGTAACCTATATCAACGACTCGAAGGCGACCAACGTAGATGCCTGCTATTGTGCACTGGATAGTATGAAGACCCCCGTCGTATTGATCATTGGTGGTAAGGACAAAGGTAATGACTATAGCGCTATCGTCCCATTGGTGAAGGAAAAGTGCCGTGCGTTGGTCTTCCTGGGTGCAGACAATAGCAAATTGCATCAGGTGTTTGACGGCCTTGGTGTAGCCATCTCTGATACAAATAACATGGCAGACTGTGTAGCCGCTTGTGCACAATATGCAGAGCACGGCGATACGGTATTGCTGAGCCCCTGTTGTGCCAGCTTCGACCTCTTCCGAAATATGGAAGACCGTGGCGAGCAATTCAAAGAACGTGTGCACGAACTTTAACTCTTCAGTCACCGTCCTTTCTCAACCCTCCCATTAAAAAACTCAATCTCTCAATCCCTACATATAATGACAGAACTGGAAAATGCGTCTTTGGAAACGACGCCCCGTAGACACTTTACGTTAAAGAAAATACTGCAAGGCGACTCCATTATTTGGACCGTCTTCTTCCTCTTGTGCCTGATCTCTGTGGTCGAGGTATATAGCGCAGGAAGTACTTTGTCTTTCAAAAGCGGCAACTATCTATCTCCCTTGATCAAGCAAGCCACCTTCTTGACAGTAGGTATTGTGCTCTGTGTTATTGTGCACAAAATCCCTTGCCGTATCTTCAAGCTGGTCCCCATATTGGGATGGCCATTGTGTGTAGGGCTTTTGATTCTGACATTCTTCATCGGTGGAGATGTCAATAATAGTTCGCGCTGGATCCCCCTGGGCGCATTTAGTTTCCAACCCTCAGAGTTGGCCAAGGGTGTTGTGATCACCGCCGTAGCACTGATCCTGGGCAACTCGCAACGCGAAGAGGGAGCGCATCCTAAGGCCTTCAAGCAAATCCTTTATGTCACCGTCCCTGTGTGCCTGCTCATCTTTACCGAAAACCTCTCTACAGCAGCAATCCTGTTTGCTGTGGTTTTTGCAATGATGGTGGTCGGACGTGTGCCTTGGAAACAATTGGGCAAACTCGTTGCTTCTGGTGTGACAATAGTGGTATTGACAGTAGCATTGGCTTTTGCTGTGCCCAAAGATGGCGTACTATACGAAACCGTATTCCACCGTTTTGACACCTGGACCGAACGTATCACGGATATGTTCTCTTCCGACAGAGATGATGGTAGCGGTATTGAGAAAGGCAGCAAGGAAGAAGCAGCGCAGTTTATTCGCGAGAATCCACAGGTGGGACGTGCCTACGTGGCAGTGGCATCGAGCAATGTCGTAGGGCGAATGCCTGGCAATTCTGTAGAGCGCGACAATCTCTATCAAGCTTATTCTGACTATATCTATGCCATAATTATTGAGGAACTCGGTATCGAGGGAGGAATACTTGTCGTACTATTATATATAATACTCCTGTTCCGAGCTGGGCGTTTGGCCAGTCGGTGTGAACGAAACTTCCCGGCATTCCTATGTATGGGGTTAGCTATACTGCTTGTATTTCAAGCGAGCATTAATATGATGGTGGCTGTAGGCTTATTCCCTGTTACGGGACAGACTCTGCCATTGATCAGTCGTGGAGGAACAGCGACGATTATCAATTGTGTCTATTTCGGTATGATTCTTAGTGTCAGTCGTTATGCACGTCGAAACAGACTTGAAGATGCTGGTAAAATAGAACTTGTTCCCATTTCAAAGGTATAATATTACAGGAAAGGCATAATATATATAGGTCTATGCGTTGGCTTAAAGTTTTATTTTTGATATGTGGCTTAGGTGTGCTCTTGCCGTCTGCCTTTGCTCAAGATGTGCGTAGGCGTGTTCGCTTGCAGACAGATCGTGGCGACATCGTGATAGCACTCTTCAACGAGACTCCACAGCATCGTGACAATTTTTTGCGCCTTGCGAGTGAAGGCTATTATGATGGATTGCTATTTCATCGTGTGATAGAAAAATTTATGATACAAGCAGGCGATCCTAATAGTAAGGATGCTGTGGGTGGACAAGTGCTTGGTGATGGTGGCCCTGGATATACATTGCCAGCAGAGATCTGTCTGCCCAAAATCTTTCACCATTGTGGCGCTGTGGCTGCAGCTCGTGAACCTGATGAAGTGAATCCAGAAAAGAGAAGTAGTGGGTCGCAGTTTTATATCGTGTGGGGACGAATTCCACACGAACGAACGCTGGAGAAATATAGAAAGATACTTGAAGACAATACTGGGGGCAAGATGACTATCACACCTGAAATGAAACAAAAGTATAGCGAAATTGGTGGTACACCACACTTGGATGGCTACTATACAGTGTTTGGTGAAGTTGTCGAGGGGTTGGATGAAGTGGTCTATGGTATGCAGTTTGTAGAAACCGATGATAATGATCGCCCCCTGGGGGATATACGTATCATAAAAGCCGTGATAGAATGATATGATCCAAATCAAACCCTCTGGTGCTCATTCAGCCAAGTGCCACTGCTGTGGTAGAGCTTGTGACGAGGCTTCTGCGCAAAAGCGCATTTACTATTTCCCAACCAACAATCCCTATAAGCACATTCGTGCTCAGGTGGAATATCCTACGTGTGTGCAGTGTTGTAACAAGTATTACAATCATAAGTCACTGCGTCGTATGTTGTCTGGGGTGACAGGGTTGATAGCTCTTATTACATGTGCTTATGTCTGCACACATGCATCGATTACTTATGCGTGGGCTTTAGCCGTGTTTGTTGGTATCATTCTTTCCTGCTTGGTCTATGTCGGCATCTATGAATATGTAAAAACGAAAAATGACTTAGTGCAGAACACAGACCTTCATATTTCACTGGTGATGTATCCCAATCAGTGGCACGTCAAGGCGATAGCCGAGGGTGATAGGGTAGAGGAGTATTCAGAAGAGGCCGTCAGATATTATCTGGAGCAAATGGCAAAGCGGTTTGATCTGACTATTGTGTATCCAGCGAATGCCTTCCAGCAATATAGTAACGTCGATTATTCGGATGATTGATATGAGTTCTCCTCCTAATTATATAATATATATACAAGGGTTCTGCGCAGAAATGGATTGTGATTTATAGCCATAAATAGTCTCATTCCCCTAAATAAATATGGCTGAATTGAGAAAAAATGCATTTTTTTGAAAAAAAAGTGAGAAATGTTTTGGTGGTATAAAAAAAAGCAGTACCTTTGCACTCGCAATCAAGCCCGAGAGGGTTGCTGATAGCAAGAAAGGCTTGGTCCCTTCGTCTATCGGTTAGGACGTGAGATTTTCATTCTCAAAAGAGGGGTTCGATTCCCCTAGGGACTACTAAAAAAATAAACAATAGAAAATGGCAAACCACAAATCATCTGTTAAAAGAATTCGTCAGACAGAGACACGCAGACTTCACAACAGATACTACGCTAAGACAATGCGTAACGCTGTTCGCAAATTGCGCGCTACAACTGACAAGGCAGCAGCAGTAGAACTTTTGCCTAAGGTGCAAAAGATGCTTGATAAGCTTGCCAAGAACAACACAATCCACAAGAACAAAGCTGCAAACCTTAAGTCAAGTCTTCAACTTCACGTTAATGGTTTAGCATAAGCCTAAATAAAAAAGGTGGACAGATACAGTCGGGACAATGTTCCGACTTTTTTGTTGTTTCAAATTTTATTCGTAGTTTTGAATCAGGAAACAGTCGTACAATGTATTAGCAAATCGTATACGAGCGCAAATGTTGTCGAAATCAAGAGGCATAGTTCTCAATACATTGAAATATAATGATGAGACCTTGATCGCACAGATCTTGACAGAGGAAGTGGGCTATCGCACTTTTTCTGTTCGTATCGCTCGTGGCAGAAAGATTAGATCGACGCATATTTTCTTCTTTCCCTTGTCCTTGGTTGAGTTGACCTGGGAAGAAAAGCCGAATGCAAAACTTGTTACGCCCAAGACGGTGTCTGTTTCTACACCGCTAGTCTCTATTCCTATGGAGCCGCAGAAGGTGACGATTGCTATGTTCCTGGGCGAATTTCTGAACCATGCTTTGCGTAGCGAACCTTCGTCGCCGGAACTTTTCTCCTATCTCTACAACTCTATATTATGGTTGGATGCCAAGTCGAATAGGTATGCCAACTTTCACCTCGTGTTTTTGTTGCGCCTGACTAAGTTCATTGGGCTATTCCCCGAGCGCCCATTGTATATTAGTGGAGGTTATTTCGATCTGCGTACAGCTTCGTATACACAATTCCGCCCCACGCACAATGATTACTTGGAACCCCGCGAAGCGCAGTTGATACCGACCCTGCTAAGGATGAGGTACGAAAATATGCATCTCTTTCATTTCTCAGGCAGTGAGCGCAATCATTTTCTGGCAGTCATCAACGATTTCTATCGTATACATATCCCGAATTTCCCCGAACTGAAGTCACTCGCCGTTTTGCGAGACTTTTATGAAGGTATGAAGGATTTTTAATGGCTGTCGGTTTGTAATTTCGTACCAAATATCTAACTTTGGCATACTAAAATGTAAATGTTATGATGAAACGCTATTTTATCCTTATCTTATGTCTATGTAGTCTTTTGTCAGTCTCTGCGCAAAAGATGACTAAGAAGTGGAACGATTTCTACAAACGTACAGAATATTTTGACTCGAATGGGAGGTTGATTGGTTGGGAAAAATACAACGATTTCTACGATAGAATGGAGTATTTTGACCGAAATGGCAGGTTGCAGAAGACGGAAAAGCAAAACGATTTCTACAATCGCAAAGATACAAAGGATGCGCACGGAAATCTGCAGTCAACAAGCAAATACAACGACTTCTACAAACGTGAGGATATCAAGGATAGTCGTGGTAACCTGATTGGCTATAAAAAATGGAATGACTTCTATAAACGCGAGGAGGTGTTTGATGCCAAGGGTAAGATGGTCGGCTATTATAAGTGGAATGATTTCTACGATAGATGGGAGTATTTTGAGAAATAAGTATAAGGATGCAATGCATAGCGCCTGCATGAGTATGTGGTGAATTAATAAATAAGAATAATGGAATACGCATCGTCCTGGTGTAAATGCAAGTAAGAATAAATTATCCTACTGCACTATTTGCAATATTCCCATCTTGACGGGAATGTGGCGTTGGTCCCATTATAGAGCAAATTTTATGTACAATACAGCTAATATTAATCAGTCGGCAGAGCGAGCTATCGAAATGCTACAGCGAATCATTGCGATTCCTTCATATAGCAGAGAAGAAACAAAATTAGCCGATTTCATCGAAGAAATTGCTTCTCTTGATGGCTTTTCTCCATGCCGAAAGGGCAATAATGTCTGGTGTGTGTCCTCTGTCTTTTTGCCAGAGCGTCCGACTCTGTTGCTCAATGCCCATATAGATACAGTGCGTCCTGTGAAGGGCTGGATGCACGATCCACATATGCCGAGTCTTGAAGGTGATGTACTCTATGGTTTGGGAAGCAATGATTGTGGCGGAGGCTTGGTCGCATTATACGAAGTATTCCGCTTGTGTGAAGTAGATAATGATTTGCCATGGAATCTTGTCTACTTGGCATCGGCAGAAGAAGAGGTTTCTGGTCAAGGCGGGATAGAATCAGTGCTATCAGATTTACCCAAAATCAACGTATCCATCGTAGGCGAACCCACAAACATGCAACCTGCTATTGCAGAAAAGGGTTTGATGGTGATTGATGCCGTGGCGCATGGCAAAGCAGGACATGCTGCGCGCAATGAGGGTGTGAATGCTATATACAAGGCGCTGGAAGATATTGCATGGTGCAAGAACTATAGATTTGAAAAGGTTTCCCCCTTATTGGGTGAAGTGAAAATGAGTGTGACGGTCATACAGGCAGGTACACAGCACAACGTCGTGCCCGATGAATGCCGATTTACCATAGATGTGCGATCAAACGAGTGCTACACAAATCAGGAAATCCTCGATGAAATCGGCAGAAATCTGCAAAGCGAGGTTAAGGCACGCTCAACGCGACTAAACTCCTCTCACATCGCTCCAGAGCACCCCTTGGTACAAAAGTGCACCGAGATGGGTAAGATACCCTTCGGCTCTCCCACACTGAGCGACCAGGCACTCATGCCTTTCCCTTCGCTCAAAATTGGTCCAGGTGATTCAGCACGATCACATACGGCTGACGAATATATTAAGTTATCAGAAATTCGCGATGGAATCGCCGATTATTTGCAATTGATAGGTTAGACAAACTGCAATGCTTGTTTTTTAAGCATAATCATGCGCTATCAAATTTTCACAGATTTTCAGTCTTAAAGATGTGATATTTGCAAAAAAAAGCGTTCCTTTGCAGTAGGAAAGACTTTGAACGAACTCTGAACTAAAAATCTATTATATTTATATAAAACGAATAAATATGTACGGAAAATTTCAGCAACATCTCCAACAGGAGTTAGAAGCCATTAAAGAAGCTGGCCTCTACAAGAATGAACGTCTCATCGAAGGTCCTCAACAAGCCGCTATTCAAGTGAACGGCAAGGAAGTACTTAACTTCTGCGCAAACAACTATCTTGGTTTGTCTAACCACCCTCGTTTGGTAAAAGCCGCACAAGACATCATGGATCAACGCGGCTATGGTATGTCTTCAGTACGCTTCATTTGCGGTACTCAAGATATGCACAAGGTGCTTGAAGCAGCCATTTCCGACTATTTCAAGACAGAGGACACTATCCTCTATGCAGCTTGCTTCGATGCAAATGGTGGTGTATTCGAGCCCCTCTTGACTGCAGAAGATGCTATCATCTCTGACGCATTGAACCACGCATCTATCATCGACGGTGTACGTCTTTGCAAAGCTAAGCGCTACCGTTATGCAAATGCTGACATGGCAGACCTCGAACGCTGCTTGCAAGAAGCACAAGAACAACGTTTCCGCATTATCGTGACTGACGGTGTATTCTCAATGGACGGCAACGTAGCTCCTATGGACAAGATCTGCGACTTGGCAGAAAAGTATGATGCCCTCGTGATGGTAGACGAAAGCCACTCTGCCGGCGTAGTTGGTGCTACAGGTCATGGTGTGAGCGAATTCTACAACACTTACGATCGCGTAGATATCTACACTGGTACATTGGGCAAGGCATTTGGTGGTGCTATGGGTGGATTTACCACTGGTCGCAAGGAAATCATTGACTTGTTGCGTCAACGCTCACGTCCTTACCTCTTCTCAAACTCTTTGGCACCATCAATCGTAGGCGCTTCTATCGAGATGTTCAAGATGTTGAAGGAAAGCAATGCACTTCACGATAAATTGGTAGAAAATGTGACTTACTTCCGCGACAAGATGATCGCTGCAGGCTTTGACATCAAACCTACTCAAAGTGCGATTTGCGCAGTGATGCTCTACGATGCTAAGCTTTCACAAGTTTACGCACAAAAGATGCAAGAAGAAGGCATCTACGTGACAGGTTTCTACTATCCAGTAGTGCCAAAGGATCAAGCTCGTATTCGTGTACAAATCTCAGCAGGTCACGAACGCGAACACCTTGATAAGTGTATCGCTGCTTTCATTAAGGTTGGTAAAGAACTCGGTGTTTTGAAATAATTCAAGACTTCGAATAGATACATTCAGAGTCCTCTTACAGCATGTCTATCATAGGATGCTGGAAGAGGATTCTTTTTTAAACAGAACTATAGACATTTTTTATTATGTGGCTCAGATTTTAAACGTTCTTACTTCCTGTAATAAAATGCAGTATTGAAATTGTATTAAACTTTATTGATGAATGCAGATGGTTATATATGCAGAATCGTAAATGATAAGTACTTTTTGTATTTAGATTGCACGATTTGTGGTCTATTGTGCAAAAAATGCTGCGTTTGGGTATGAGAAAATGTGAAAAACTGTTGTAGTCTACTGGATTTGTTGTATATTTGCACATCTAAGATAAATATACACACATGCTTAATCCAAGCCATTTCTCAAAATTAATTCACGAGCAAGCCAATAAGTATCAGGATGCCGTGGCAATGAAGTATCGCGACTATGGAATAGGTAAATGGTTACCTATAACATGGCGTGAGTTTTCTGACAAAGTACTCCAGATGTCAAAATCACTCCTTTCGATGGGGGTAAAAGTACAAGAAAATATTGCTACATTCTCGCAAAATAAACCCGAATGTCTGTTTGTGGACTTTGGTGCGTATGGTGTGAGAGCGGTGACAATTCCATTCTATGCTACAAGCAGTGGTGCACAAGTGGTGTACATGATGAATGATGCAGAAATCCGTTTGCTGTTTGTTGGTGAGCAATTGCAATATGATGTGATTTGCGAAGTGGCGGATCAATGCCCTACGCTTCAGCAAGTGGTGATTTTTGACTCATCTGTTGTCAAAAAAGAAGGCGATACACGCTCAATGTATCTAGATGAGTTCTTGAAACTCGGCGAAAATGGTGATTTTGATGCGGAACTAAAGCAACGAGTGGCTGATGCTAATCCTCAGGATTTGGCAAACATCCTTTATACCAGCGGTACGACTGGTAATAGCAAGGGGGTGATCCTGACGCACGAGATGTATATCGAAGCGCTCCGTGTGAATGATGCTGTGCTTGATCTTTCTGAAAAGGATGTTATTCTAAACTTCTTACCCTTTACTCACGTCTTTGAGCGTGCATGGTCTTATCTTTGTTTGGCAGAAGGTGCACGTTTGGCGGTCAACCTTCGTCCACAAGATATGCAAAAGTCTTTACAAGAAGTACACCCTACATGTATGTGTAGCGTGCCTCGTTTCTGGGAAAAGGTATACCATGCAGTGCTTGATAAGATGGAAAATGGTCCATTGCCCATGCGTGTGCTGATTCGTGCAGCATTGAATGTGGGTGGCGAACGCTGGGAGAAATATACTTCGAAGGGACTGACTCCTCCATTGGGCATGCGCATCAAATTTGCTTTGTTTAATTGCACCATTATTCAAATTCTGCGTAAGACGCTCGGTCTGGAACGTGCAAACTTCTTCCCTACGGCTGGTGCTGCTGTTTCTCCCGATGTGGAACGCTTTGTACACGCTGCAGGTTTGAATATCAAGGTGGGATATGGTCTGACAGAATCTACTGCTACCGTGTCGTGTGACCGCGATGATCAGGTGGTGACTATGGGGTCTGTAGGTAGATTGGTGGACAAACTGGAAATTAAATTTGGAGAAAACAATGAGGTGCTCCTCCGTGGTAAGACCATTACTCCTGGATACTATAAGAAAGAAGAAGAAACGCGTGCTGCAATTGATGAAGAGGGATGGTTCCACACTGGCGATGCAGGATATATGAAAGACGGCGAACTCTATTTGACAGAACGTATCAAGGACTTGTTTAAGACATCTAATGGCAAATATATCGCACCACAATTGATTGAGACAAAGTTCTCGCTTGATAAATATATCGAATCTGTAGTCGTAGTGGCTAATGAACGCAAGTTTGTGTCGGCTCTGATTGTGCCAGCCTTTGCTGTAGTTGAAAAATATGCTGAAGAAAATGGTGTCGAGTACGCTTCGAGAGCAGATTTGTGTAGGCATCCTGAAATTATCAAGGTTATCGCTGATAGTATCGAGGAACTTCAAGCGGATTTGGCGCATTATGAAAAGGTGAAGCGCTTTGTCCTCTTGCCAGAATCCTTCTCGATGGAAAAAGGTGAGTTGACCAATACACTTAAGGTGAAGCGCCGAGTGGTGTACGAAAAGTATGCTAAGGAAATCGAGCAGATGTATGCAGAAGTCCAGTAAATCTGGCTTTATATTATATTTATATATAGGTATAGATAAAACGTAAACATAAAAATGATAACAATAGAGCAACTCAAGGCAGCTAAGGATAGAGTAGAAGCATTGAATCGCTACCTTGATATAGAAGCTAAAATTATACAATTAGAGGAAGAACAACTCCGAACTCAGGCGCCAGGATTTTGGGACGATGCTAAGAAAGCTGAGGAACAAATGAAAAAGGTCAAAGGCTTGGAGAAATGGATTGTTGGCTACAAGGAGGTGAAAACCTTGGTTGATGAGCTGGAATTGGCCTTTGACTTCTATAAAGAGGAAATGGTGACCGAGGAAGAAGTGGATGAGGCTTATGCTAAAACTATTGAGGCAGTAGAAGCACTTGAATTGAAAAATATGCTCCGCCAGGAAGAAGATGCTATGGGTTGCGTGTTGAAGATCAACTCTGGCGCAGGTGGTACGGAAAGTCAAGATTGGGCTTCGATGTTGATGCGTATGTATATGCGCTACGCCGAGGCTAATGGATATAAAACAACTATTTCCAATCTGCAAGAAGGGGACGAAGCAGGTATTAAGACGATGACTATGGAACTCGAGGGCGAGTTTGCCTATGGTTATTTGAAATCGGAGAATGGTGTGCACCGTTTGGTGCGTGTGTCGCCCTATAATGCGCAGGGTAAGCGTATGACAAGTTTTGCCTCAGTCTTTGTGACACCACTCGTGGATGATACTATTGAGGTTTACGTAGATCCGTCAAAGATTAGTTGGGACTTATTCCGCTCAGGCGGTGCTGGTGGACAGAATGTGAACAAGGTGGAAACAGGTGTTCGTCTGCGCTACCAATACAAAGATCCAGATACTGGCGAGGAAGAAGAAATCTTGATTGAAAATACAGAGAGCCGTAAGCAACTTGAAAATCGTGAAAATGCTATGCGCTTGCTTCGCTCTCAACTCTACGATCGTGAACTGCAAAAGCGTCGTGCGGCACAAGCGAAGATTGAAGCAGGAAAGAAAAAGATCGAATGGGGTAGTCAAATCCGCAGTTATGTGTTTGATGACCGTCGTGTGAAAGATCATCGTACGGGACATCAAACAAGTGATGTCGGCGGTGTGATGGATGGTAAGATTGATGGTTTTATCAAGGCTTACTTGATGGAATTCTCTGAGCAGGAGCAATCGTAAGATACTCAGTTTAGGCAGGTTTTATACATTAGTCTGTTCTTAGAACTCTGTCTTTAAATAAAAATATAAACCTTAAATCTAAATACTATGGGTAAAAAACAACAAATGAAGATCAAAGCGAGAGAAGCGCGCGAGGAACAACAAGCAAGAAAGGTGTTCAAGGGACTCTTCTTTACCTTGATTCTCTTGGCGGTTTTGATTATTGCTGGATATAGTATATTCTACGCCTAGGATTATATTGTGGCGATAGCGCCGCAAGAAACTTAGATAAAATAGTTTTGGCAGGGATTCATCTCCTTGTCAAATCTTGTTTTGACTATTATTTAGCGCTGGTTTTTCACGTATATATAATAAGGTATGTCTATCGAGATTGAAAGAAAGTTTTTGGTTTGTGGTGACTATAAATCTTTGGCAACGTCGCATGTGCGTATTAAGCAAGGGTATATTTGTAGTCAAAAAGGACGTACGGTTAGGGTGCGCCTTACTGATCAGAAAGCGTTCTTGACCATTAAGGGACCTTCTAAGGATGGTGGACTATCTCGTTATGAATTTGAAAAGGAAATTACGTATGACGAGGGGTTGTCTCTGTTTGCACTATGTGAGCCAGGTGCGATAGATAAGGTGAGATGGATTATTCCTTTTGGGGGACATGTTTTCGAGGTAGATGAATTCTTTGGTGATAATGATGGGCTTGTTGTAGCAGAGGTAGAGTTAGATTCTTCTGATGAATATTTTGAAAAACCATCTTTCCTGGGTAAAGAGGTTACGGGAGATAGGAAGTATTATAATTCAAGTCTTGCTGCTCGGCCATATATGTCATGGACAGCAGAAGAGAAGATTTAGTTCTTGCTGTTTTGCAAACTCTGTTTGTCAAAATAATTCTGAAAAGGGGCGATTTTGCCGAAAATAGAACTTTTTTGATAAAATAGTTCCAAAACATTTGGCAGTTATTAAAAAAGTGTGTACTTTTGCACTCGCTAATCAGGAAACGCCCTGGTGAGCGACTTTAAAAAGAAGCGTTCTTTGAAAGC
>JAGKTZ010000025.1 GCA_021153165.1 Prevotellaceae bacterium | reverse complement strand
GAACTGAAATGATGCGTGCATTCAGTGGGCGTTTTTGCCACAAAAAGGAGAGGTCGAAGTGCTACATTTCCACTTTTCCAACCCACAATTTTGACTTCAAAAGCGCGCGAAACATGTGTTTTTGCCAAATGAGTTTTACATTTTGCATTTTTTACGTTTTATTGTGATTGCTATTCAAAATTAAATTTCTAACTTTACCGCGGAAATTTCTTATATGTTTAACTTAATATCAAATCTCAATGAAAAAAATCTACGGTTTCATTGCCTTGATGATGTTGCTCTTCGTGGGCAACGCACAAGCTCAACGTGCTTGGGATAAGGTATCAGAAGAAAGCGTATCTGAGATTAAGACCGACGGAACACTCTATGTGCTCCAAGAAGGTTTTAACACTGGTGGCTGGTCTTCTAATGGTTATCTCAACAGTGGTGATGGCGATGTTGTTGCTGAAATCAACACTGCCTCTGTGTATGAATTCGTTGCTACAGGTGACGTAAAGGTAGCTGGTGGCGAAGAATTCCCAATTTATGTTTTGAAGAACCTTGAGAACGGCAAGTACCTCCGCGCTTGGAACAGCGAAGAAGGTCACTACACTCGTACCCTCAAGAACGCTTTCAAATTTACAGCTCGTAAGGCTAAGGAAGTACCTCACGACACTCAGTTCGCTGAAGGCGAAGAAGGCTGGATCGAATACTCAAACGCAGTAAGCGCTGATCGTTGTGCTGGTGCTGAAGCAGCTGGTGCATGGGTATTGTGCGATCCTACAGCTCAATACTACATCTCATTCGGTGCTAACCCTGCTACATGGGGCTACTTCGATACTTCACACTGGTTGATCTATGAAGTGAAAGAACGTCCTTTGTCAGACTACGAAAAGTTGAGAATCACTTACCTTGAATTGTTCCCTTCTGGTTTGAACGCTGACGACTATCCTGTAGGTACAGAACCTGGTTACATCAACAGCCAAGACCTCGTTGACCAATTCGTAGCAACAGTAGGTGAAGTTGAAGCTGCAATTAATAACCCTAACGGTGGTGCTGACTTCGCAGCTTTGCAAGCTAAACTCGAAGCCATTTACGCAGAAGTAAACAAAGCTCGTATCCAAGTAACTGATGGTTACTACTACTTCCTCTTCCAACGCTCTTCAGACGCTATGTATCAAGACAAGGCGAACGTGAAGGCTACTTCAAGCTGGGCTGCTCCTGCTGAATGGACTAAGGCTGAAGCTAAGTACATCTGGCAAGTGATCACTCCTGCTAAGGGCGAAGCTGGTCGTTTCTACCTCCGCAACTTCCAAACTGGTGACTACATGAACAATGCTCCTGGTACATCACAAGTTTGGACAATGACCTCTGACTCTACTTACACATTTGCATTCCCACGCGTAGAAGGTGCATTCTTTCTCTTGGAAGCTCAAAATGGCAACCTCGGTCACGTAGACGGTGGCTACAACGTGGTAACATGGAACGACAAGCAAGCTGGTGGTAACCGTTGCTATGTATTCAAGGTAGATCCTTCTGTCATCGAAGCACTTCAAGCAGAAGTTAAGTTCGAACAAGACAGCTTGGCTATGGCTGCCCTCATCAAGGACGCTAAGAACGCTAAGGAAGCTTACAAGATTGCTACAGACTGCCAATTCAACGATTCTTACAGCACTGCTGGTCT
Source organism: Prevotellaceae bacterium (assembly GCA_021153165.1). Lineage (GTDB taxonomy): Bacteria > Bacteroidota > Bacteroidia > Bacteroidales > Bacteroidaceae > Alloprevotella. The sequence goes on along the minus strand of JAGKTZ010000025.1, from coordinate 31,943 downwards.
CGTAACTGAATTCGAAGGTGCTAACGCTACTGAAACTCGCGAAGGTTCACCTGCTTCTGCATTCGACGGCAACCTCACTACTTACTACCACACATCTTGGGACGCTAACGCAGCTCCACAAGACGACTGGCACTGGGTACAAGTTGACTTCGGCAAGGAAGTACAAAACCTCTTCATGAAGCTGTCTCAACGTCACAACAACCGTGGTGGTAACCCATCTCGTTACAGCCTCGTAACTTATGGAGAAGGTGAAGACCCAGATGCAATGCAATGGACAGACTCACTCGTATGCAACGATACATTGATCTACGGCTACAGCACTAACTTCGCTGGCAACGTACTCGACAGCACTACTGCTATCGTACGCCTCGACTTGGGCCGTCCAGTTCAAAAGCTCCGTTTCGTAGTTCACCGCACTAAGGCTAACCAAATCTTCGGTTTCGGTCCTTGCTGGCACGTATCTGAGCTCCGTTTCTACGAAGATGGTGGTGACAACCCACGCTACAACATGATCTCAGAAGAAGTGAAGGCTGCTCTCGACGCTGCTATCGCTGCTGCTGAAGCTGAAGTTGCTGCAGGTGCTTACACTGAAGAAACTTACAAGGCTCTCGAAGAAGCTATCGAAAACTACTACGAAGCTTATCCTGACACTACAAACTTGGGCAACCTCCTCCGCGACGCTGCTGCTCAAGCTGAAGCTGCTGACGAATCTGAAGAAGCTCTCGGTTACTTCCAAAAGGGTGCTGCTGCTGAATTGCTCGCAGTTGTAGAAGAAGTTAAGGCTATCCACGAAGGTGACAAGATCCTGAACAAGGAAGAAATCACTGCTCTCGAAAACAAGATCAAGGACGCTGTTAAGGCATTCTGGGGCAAATTGATCACTCCAGAAGGTGGCAAGTACTATGTCCTCAGATCAGCTACTACTAACGAAAACGTTAAGGGTTCATTCGTTTACGCTGCAAACTCTGACCTCGACTATCCTATCTACTGGGGTGAAAAGGATGCAGATGCTACTTACCAACTCAACCTCGCTTGGCGTTTGGACAAGAAGGAAGATGGTACATTCTCTCTCTTCAATGTTGGTACAGGTCGCTACCTGAAGAACATCTGCGACGTAGAAGACCTCGACGAAGTTAACTTGTCTAAGGCGCTTACTCAATCAGACGTTCCTTCTTACTTCTCATTCGGCTACGCTGGTACTCCAGGTCAATTCGTAGTTCAAATGGCTGACAGCCGTTACCTCAACACTGACCCAACTCAAGGTTTGGTAGTAAACTGGAACGCTCTCGGTGGTAACTCTAACTTCACATTCGAAGAAATCGAAAGCTTCGAAGATGGTGCTGGCATGAACATGGTTCGCGCTACTGCTGGTGAATATAATATCATCACATTGCCTTACGCTGTAACTGGTCTTGCTGACTGCTACAAGGTAGTAGGTCGCATCGGTAACGAACTCCAACTCACTTCATTCGAAGAATCTGAAGTACTCGAAGCTGGTGTTCCATTCATCGCTGACATGACTCAAGTAGAAGCTGACAACAACTTGTTCTTGTTCTACTTGAACGAAGCTCCTGAAGAACTCACTTACAGCTTCGAAGCTAAGACTCAAAACGGTCTCGTAGGTGTACTCAACGATACTGAACTCCTCCCTGGCCGCGGTCTCTTCATCGACCAAAAAGTAATGCTTTCTGAAGAAGGTGACGTAGTTGCTGCAGGTACTGGTTACCTCTGCGGTGATATCCCCGAAGTAGAAGAAGAAGGTGAATTGACATTCACTCTCCCAGGTGAATTGATCACTGCAATCGGTAACGTAACTATCGAACGCAACGAAGCTAAGGGTGTATACTCTATCACAGGTGTTAAGGTGCGCAACAGCCAAATGACTAAGGGCGCTCTCAAGAACTTGCCTAAGGGTGTTTACATCATCGGTTCTAAGAAGTATATCGTGAAGTAATTTCATTGAAATACTAAATACACTAAGTGCTCGACGCTCACTGCGCCGAGCACTTTTTTTGTAGTGCAACAAATGTATCATTTACCCTTTTTCACTAATAATAATATATATTAGTCTGTAGTCAAGACGACGTTTGAGAAAAAGTTTCTAATTTTGCAGCCGATAGAAACCAAAGATTGTTTCACCAAAGCAAAAGACTTCTCATCACTACGCACATGACATTTGCACGACAATTCATGCTATATCTACTTTGCACGATTTGTGTTCTTTCAGCAGGAGCGCAAACGGTGACAGGTGTCGTGACTGACGAACGCAGTGGCGAGGCGTTGCCATTTGCCAACATCGTGTATGATGAACATTTGCACACCAAGACTGATGCCGAGGGACGATTCTCTATCACCCACAAATCGGGCAAACTGAAAATTAGCATGATCGGTTATGAGAGTCAAACGATAGCAACCCCAAACGCCGGCGAATATCAGATCAGGCTAAAAGCGACAGACAATGTGATCAGCGAGGCAGTTGTAACCAGCGAAAAGAAAAAATACTCGCGCAAGAACAATCCTGCCGTGGAACTGATGAAAAAAGTGATCGAGGCGAAAAAACAAAGCAACCTGCGCGAACACGACTACTACTCATACGAAAAATACAACAAGACGGTGCTGGCCTTCAGCGACGTCAACGAGAAATCTTTTGAGGAAGGTTTCCTGAAGCGTTTCCCTTTCCTGAAAGACCACATCGAGGTGTGCAACGAAACCGGTCAACTGATCCTACCAGTATCAGTGGACGAGAGCGTGGTGCGCCATATTTACCGAAAAGATCCCGAGAGCGACAAAACCATCATATTGGCGGAACGCAGCAACGGCGTGAACGAACTGATCAATTCTGGACAAATGCTCAGCACTATGCTGAAGGATATATTTGCCGACGTAGATATTTACGAAGACAAGGTGTATTTGCTACAGCATCAATTCCTCAGTCCCATTGCCACACATGGCGCGATTGGATTCTACCGCTATTTCATCACCGACACCTTGCTGGTGGATCGCGACTCGTGCTTTAAGGTGGACTTCACGCCCAACAATGCACAGGATATCGGATTCTCGGGCTCGCTTTATATTACCAAGGATTCGACATACCGTGTGAAACGCACAGACCTGAGCATCCCGCATCGTTCGAGTGTGAACTTTGTGGACGAAATGCGGATCATACAGCAATTTGAACAATTGGAAAGCGGCGAACAAGTGATGGTGAGCGATGATATGCTGGTGCATTTGAAAATCGTAGACTTCCTGCAAAAAATGCAAGTGAAGCGCACCACCAACTATCGCGAATTTTCCTTCCGACACGTTCCGGCACGTTATTTCAAAGTGATGGGCCAGGAATCTATCGACCCCAAAGCCCACATGCGCGACGAAGCCTATTGGGAGAAACAACGCTCCGAGGATTTATCGCACAGCGAAAAGGGCATGAAGACTTTCGTGAAACGCCTGCAGGAAATCAAAGCGCTCAAACCGATTATCTTCGTGGGAAAAGCCTTTATCGAAAATTTCGTAGAGACCAGCACAAATCCCGAGAAGCCTTCGAAAGTAGACATTGGGCCAGTCAATACCGTCATCACGCACAACTTCGTCAACGGTCTGCGCCTGCGTGCTTCGGCACAGACTACGGCCAATCTGCATCCGCAAATCTTCCTGCGCGGCTACGTGGCTTATGGTTTCCGCGACAATAAATGGATGGGGCTGGGCGAAGCGACTTATTCGTTCAACAAGAAGGGCTATTTGCCACGCGAGTTCCCTGTGAACAATCTCACCTTTACCTACAACCGCGACGTGATGGCGCCGAGCGACAAGTTCCTGCCTACGGACAAGGACAATGTATTCGTGTCCTTCAAATGGCACACCGTGGACCACATGATGTACTACGAATACTACCGCCTGTTGTGGGACCGCGAATGGGCCAACGGCTTGCGCTTCAAAGCCCAATTGCGCACGCAAAAGGATGAACCCACGGCGGCCATGTTCTTTCAATCGCTCGACGGAACGGGAGCGCCCTCGCAAGACGCTTCGCTCTACCGCAAACAGCTCCGCACCAGCGACCTCAGCGTAGGCATCACCTATCAACCCGGCGTGACCTGGGTCAACACCAAACAAAGGCGCATCCCCAGCAATCACGACGCGCCCATCTATGGTCTGAGCCACACCAGCGGTATCTACGAGCACATGGGACAGAATCATTTCTACCATCTGACCGAAGCCAATCTGTACAAACGCTTCCGCTTGGCGTCGTGGGGAAAGATTGATGCCTATCTCAAGGGCGGTGTGCAATGGAGTCAAGTGCCCTACCCTCTGCTCATCATGCCTGCTGCCAACCTGTCGTATATCAAGGAAGATCAAACTTTCGAACTGATCCGCAACATGGAGTTTCTGAACGACCGCTATGCCTCACTGATGATTGAGTGGGACCTGAGCGGAAAACTCTTCAACCGCATTCCGCTGATCAAAAAGTTGAAGTGGCGTGAATTCCTGGGCTGCAATGTGCTGTGGGGGATGCTTTCGAACAAGAACAACCCCTTCCTCGAGCAAAATCGCACAAATCATCGCCTGTACTACTTCCCAGGTCGTTTCCAGGCCGATGGCTCCTATCAATATTTGTCCCACGTGATGGATCCCAAGGTGCCCTATGTCGAGGTCATCGCCGGTATACACAACATATTCAAGCTACTCCACATCGAATATGTACACCGCTTGACCTACACAGACCTACCCGGCATCGACAAATGGGGTATCCGATTCATGCTACGCGTCAAGTTCTGATGGCAAAAAGTCTGACCGCGGCGGCACAAAACGGCTTTTTAGATAGAAATATTTTGCCCTTTCAAAAATAAGGTCTATCTTTGCCCACGATAAACGAGACAACATAAGAATTATATATGAAAGGATTCCTGCCACACTCGGAGGGAGTTCTTTCCATTTTTATGTAATTTTTCAGTAACAACATTAAAAAACAATAAGTTTACAACTATGGCTTATATGACCCAAGAGGGCTACGACAAGATGGTAGCTCAACTCCGCCACATGGAGTCTGTAGAACGTCCTGCGGCATCTGCTGCGATTGCAGAAGCACGCGACAAGGGAGACCTCTCTGAAAACAGCGAATACGATGCTGCAAAAGAGGCTCAAGCAATGCTCGAAACCAAAATCAACCAATTGAAGTTGGCGATCGCTGAAGCAAAAATCATCGACACCAGCAAATTGAGCAACGACACTGTACAAATCCTCTCAACAGTTGAGATGAAGAACTTGGCCAACAATATGGTCATGAAATATACCATCGTGAGCGAAAGCGAAGCTAACCTGCGCGAGGGTAAGATCTCTTCGACTACACCTATCGCACAAGGTCTGCTCGGCAAGAAGCCTGGCGACGTGGTAGAAGTAAAAATCCCACAAGGCACTATCAAACTCGAAGTGCTCAATATCACTGTATAATCGTACACGACATACGGTCTACTGCGGGCGGTCCAGGATATGGGCCGCCTGAAGTTTTATCTCGTGAGTAGTATAGATAGTTTAAAAGGTGCCAATCGCACATTTATCCCTTCCACAAGAAGCCAACGAAACAAATAATAAATGGAAAGATCCACTTAAGCTACTCCCATCTCAATTTTATTACTTATCTTTACACCGAGATGTATCCAATAAAGAAAACTATTGGTAACAAACCATCTTGTATAACCTTAAAACAAGACACAATATGACTATTTTCAGCCGAATCATTGCAGGAGAAATTCCTTCGTACAAGTGCGCCGAAGACGACCGCTTCTACGCCTTCCTTGACATCAATCCCGTGACACGAGCACACACCCTGGTCGTACCCAAACAGGAGGTAGACTATCTCTTCGACCTGGACGACGACACACTCAGCGCCATGGTGCTCTTCTCCAAGCGCGTGGCGGCAGCCATCAAGCAGGAATTCCCCTGCAAGAAGGTGGGCATGACCGTACTCGGTCTCGAGGTAAACCACGCCCACATCCACTTGGCTCCACTGCAAAGCGAGATCGACATGGATTTCGGCAAGAAAAAATTGCAACTGCCTGCCGAGGAAATGCAAGACATTGCCGACCGCATCCTCAAGGCTTTCAACGCAGCTAATCCTAAATAAGAATCTTCAACATTTCAACCAAAACTATGTATCTCAAACGTACATTCTCCCTCATACTGGGCCTGTGCGCTCTCACCGCATCGGCTCAACACACCATTTGGTTTGACACACCCACCTCGCTCGACGGACGCGAAGTGTGGAAGAAGGCGATCCCCAAGAATGCACCAGCCGACTACAAACCCGTAGATGCAGGTAGCGGATACAACGACGACCGCGAATGGGAACAACGCTCATTGCCCATCGGCAACGGATCGATCGGCGCTAACGTGATGGGTAGCATCGAAACCGAACGCTTCACGCTGAACGAGAAGACCCTATGGCGCGGAGGTCCCGGCACAGCCAAGGGGGCTCAGCACTATTGGAACATGAACAAGGAATCGGCACACATCCTGCCCGAAATCCGCCAAGCCTTCACCGACGGCGATTGGAACAAAGCGGCACAGTTGACACAACGCAATTTCAACAGCACTGTGCCCTACGAAGCCACTCGCGAAAGCGAATTCCGCTTTGGTTCATACACCACTATGGGTGAACTCTGCGTCGAGACTGGCATCAATCCTCAGTCTGTCACCAATTATCGCCGTGCACTTTCGCTCGACTCTGCCTTGACTCGTGTATCATTCACTTCGGGCAATGTCGACTACCTGCGCGAATCGTTCATCTCCTACCCCGACAATGTCATGGCGGTGCGCTTCAAGGCATCCAAGAAAAATGCACAGCACCTGCACATCACCTATACACCCAACCCCCTCTCTGAAGGCAAGATCCACACCGACGGTAAATCTACACTCACCTTCGACGGCCGATTGGACAACAACGGCATGCAGTACGTCGTACGCATCCAGGTGAAAGCAAAGGGCGGAAAAGTAGAAGCACACGACGAGCACATCTGCGTAGACGGTTCCAACGAAGTAATTATCCTGTTGACTGCCGACACGGACTACAAGCCCAACTATGATCCCGACTTCAACGACCCCAAAGCCTACGTAGGTGTAGATCCCAACCAGACTACCACTGCATGGATGAAGGGCGCAGCGAAAAAGGGCTGGAAGAAATTGCTCGGCCGTCACCTCAAGGACTATCAACCCTTGTTCCAACGCGTAGACTTCGCACTCGCGGGCAAAGGCAACGACCTGCCTATGAACAAGCGTCTTGAAGCCTATCGCAAAGGCGCCGAAGATCGCGCACTCGAGACGCTCTACTACCAGTTCGGCCGTTACCTCCTGATCGCTTCATCTCGTCCCGGCAACTTGCCAGCAAACCTCCAGGGCATTTGGCACAACAACGTGGATGGTCCATGGCGTGTAGACTATCACAACAATATCAATCTGCAGATGAACTACTGGCCTGCACTGACCACCGACTTGGCTGAATGTGCCGAACCCTTGACAGACTTCATCAAACTGCTCGAAAAGCCTGGCCGAAAGACTGCCAAGGCGTATTGGGGCGCTCGCGGATGGGCTGCAGGCATCTCGGCCAATATCTTTGGTTTCACCGCACCGCTCGAGGGTGCTGATATGTCGTGGAACTACAACCCCATGGCGGCATCATGGCTGGCCACACACCTGTGGGAATACTACGACTTCACACGCGACAAGGATTTCCTACGCGACACCGCCTACCCCTTGATCGTAGGTTGTGCCGAATTTACCGAAGATTTCTTGTGGCGCAAGCCCGATGGCACCCTGACAGCAGCACCTTCGACCTCGCCCGAACATGGTCCTATCGACGAGGGTACAACCTTCACCCACGCCGTAGCACGCGAAATCCTGATTTGCGCGATCAACTCGGCCGAAGTACTGGGTGTAAATGCCGACAAAGTGGCCGTATGGAAAAAGACACTGGCCGACATCGTGCCCTATAAGATCGGTCGCTACGGACAAATCCTGGAATGGAGCAAAGATATCGATGACCCCAAGGATGAACACCGCCACGTCAATCACCTCTTTGGTCTGCATCCAGGCACCACTATATCCCCCCTGACCACACCAAAATTGGCTGACGCTTCACGCGTCGTACTGAATCACCGCGGCGACGGCGCTACGGGTTGGAGCATGGGTTGGAAATTGAACCAATGGGCACGCCTGCACGATGGCAACCGTTCGTATACGCTCTACGGCAACTTGCTGAAAAATGGTACTGCAGACAATCTGTGGGACATTCACCCACCCTTCCAAATCGATGGTAACTTCGGCGGCACAGCAGGTGTGACCGAAATGCTCCTGCAAAGCCATGCGGGCTGCTTGCACCTCTTGCCCTCGCTCCCCGATGCCTGGGCTGAAGGACACATCAAGGGATTGCGCGCACGCGGCAACTTTGGCGTAGATATCGAATGGGAAGGCGGCAAACTGCAAAAGGCTGTGATCCTGTCAGAGTCTGGCGAACCTTGCACCCTGCGCTATGGCGACAAAACACTACGCCTTGAAACCCAAAAGGGCAAATGCTACACAGTGACTGCAGCTGACTTCAAATAAAAAGATGCTCTTGCGCAAATCCAGGACTATGCACAATATATTCATATTCGAAATCAAGCAATTCCCGATATTTGCGTAAGAGACAAAATCCCTAAGTCTATCACATACTTTCTGCCGTAAAATCCAAATTTGTCTGTTTTTATTTGGTTTTTGCCGCAGAAAGTATTATTTTTGCACCCGAAAGAAGGAAACAATCCCTTTCACTGGACTTGTAGCTCAGTTGGTTAGAGCAACAGACTCATAATCTGGAGGTCCCTGGTTCAAGCCCAGGCTGGTCCACAAATCATTCACAAACACTTACTCAAAGGCGGTAAGTGTTTTTGCTTTAATTATGGGTGATCTTAGGCAGATTATTTTGCACTCCAAAAGTCCCCCAGCACACTACACCTATATATTATACAACAAGGTTTGACACTCGAAAACCTGAGGTAGTGTGTTTTTATTTATATCATTGTGGGCAATCTTTTTATTTACCTCATTGTGCCGTAGGGGTTGGCAGACATTCTATGACAGGTCCTTGTTTTTTCAGCTCAGCACGATAGGCGCTAGGCGAAAGGCCTACGACGCGTGTAAAATACTTGCCGAAGAATGATAGTGAGGGAAAGTTCAGGTCGTAGGCAATGTACTTTATAGAGCGATCAGTTGAGATCAGTTGAGCGATAGCATCCAGCGTGACGTAACGCTCAATCCATTCCATGGCACTACGTTCACTCGAGGCTTTAACTACAGTGGATATATACTTTGGCGTGAGTCCCATGCGTTCGGCATAGTACTTCAGGTCGCGGTGCTCACGGTAGTTTGCCTCAACAAGTTTTAGAAATTCCGACGTGAGTTTCACCTGTCGACTATCCCCCTCATCCGCTTTGTCTTTCTCGTGGAGAAAGTAGCCCAGGCCTAGGAAGAAGGCGCGCGTGATAAGTTGCACAATCTCCAGCCGGTTGGGGTTGGCCTCAATGGTGATGGTATTTTTCACCATGCGCAGGTAGTCTTCGATGGCCTCGCATGCAGGAGCAGACAATAGTTGATAGGGGCACGACTGTATGATGTTGCGCAGATTGAAGGTGTTGCCTATGCTCAAGCTCTCGGTGAAATGGTCCGTCATAAGCAGATATGTTGCCTCGAAATCGTCGCTCAGTTCCACTAGTTCGGTGATTTGGCCAGGGAGCACTATAAACAATCCGCCCGCCTCGATATTGTAGATGCGCGTGTTGACTCGCCCCGTGCCCTTGCCGTGCTGACAGTATGCCGCCACTACAAAGGGTGAATGGTGTGGCTGGCTCGGTAGTATAGCAAACGATGGGTTGACGATAACGGATATTTCGTCACCAAGGCTATAAGCACTGCAGCGATGCCCTTCATCTATATATTTGTCAATTGTCTCAGCAAGTGTCATATTTTCCCTCGTTTAAATTAAAAATCCGACTATTACTCCACAAAGATAAGAATATTAGGAGACAATTACTCGTATCACCAGAACAATCGTCCATTCAATCCGACTCAAGGCACTTTGTTTGTCTTGTTTTCCATCCTACCTTTGCACTCGTAAATAAGCGTCAATAACATTAACGGTAAAAAAATAAGAGTATGACAAAAAAAGTATCAGAAGTAAAGGAAGGTGTAGTTGAAACCTACATAAGTATTGAGAACGCTGTGGTAGGTACTTATAAGACTATCGAAAATGCAGCAGTTGCCAGTTATAAAGCTGTTGAAAAAGCGGCAGTGGGAGGTTACAAAAAGATAGAGGACAAGGCTGTAGAGTTTGGACGCAGCCTTGCTGAGGAGTATGAACGCCAGAAGAAGAACGGTAGGTAAACATATATAATATAGCAGGCGCGAGTCGTAAGGCGAGAAAAAAGATTTATTCTTTGTAGACGCTGATTTTGTAAAGAAAAATGATTACTTTTGTGAAGGCCAATCGATGATTGCTGTGGGATGAAATGGTGGTGATGGGATGCCAGCTTCGTATCGCTGGCCTTTTTACGAAGATAACTTAAGGTCTACAAAAAACGTATGGAACTCGAAAAATTTGATCGCCAGCTGAGACTGATGGTCCTACTGACACAAAATCGCGCACACAGTGTCGAGGACATCAGTTGTATGCTTCATCTCAGCAAGCGCAGTATCTATAGATATCTCGATTCGTTTCGTGACATGGGATTCAAGGTGGTCAAGGAGGGCACCTACTATCGCTTGGACCATTCTTCACCATTTTTCCGAGACATCACAGACAAGATTCACCTCACCCAGGACGAGGCCATCACATTGAACAATATTTTGAACGCTGTGCCCGACAATTCGCCACAGGTGAGACATCTGCGCGCAAAACTGGCACAACTCTACGACGACAAGGCGCTGGCTAGCCATGGCATAGATACCCACGTAGCTAAAAACCTGACAAAACTATACGAAGCTGTACGTACGGAGCACATGGTCGTGCTGAAGGGCTATTCATCTCCCAGTAGCAGTAAAATGAGTGACCGCATCGTCGAGCCCTACCTCTTCCTCTCTGACAATACAGAAGTACGCTGCTACGAAGTGGCTTCGGGTATGAACAAAACATTCAAGATAAGTCGTGCCCAAAGCATAGAATTATTGGATATGCTCTGGTCGCACAAAGACAAACACAAACCTATATATACAGATCTGTTTCACTTCTCGAGCGAAACAACTACTACCGTAAAACTACTCCTGGGAACCTTAGCTACCAGCCTACTGCTGGAAGAATATCCCGTCGCAGAACACGAAATGAAACAACAAGAAGACGGACGCTACCTATTGACCACAAATGTGTGTAGCTTCAAGGGGATAGGACGCTTCGTACTCGGGCTGTTTGACGACATCGAAATCATAGATAGCCCGGAACTAACCAAATATTTACAAACTCAAGCAGAACTTTTAACACAAAAAATTCAGAAGTGACGTACTTTGTCACTTTTTGGCTGTTCCTTTGCATCAGAATCCTAAAACATTTAGTATTATGACAAAGAAAGAAGCCACATTGAAGATGACATTCGCGCCACAAGCCTGTGCACCATTTTCACTCAAACAATATTTGTGCACTTGCTCAGCAGTTAAATCTCTCGCAGCTATTTATTCAGACTTATTGGAAGAAGAAGTGTCAACATGGCGTACTTTGCAATTGGTACACGCTCAGATGGCTTTCTTCTCACTCATCCTTTTTGGCGGCGCATCCGTAGTGGGAACATTACTCCTCTTGTGCTGGGTATGCTTTGCCTTACACAAAACAATAAAAAGCAAATAGTTTATTCAACACAACTTATAAAAAGGAGGAAATATGTTTGAAGTTCTCGTTATTATATGGATCATTGTATCAGCTTTCAAGGAGTTGACCAATGGAAATGGTTTTTAATCATACGTTTTAAGTCTTTTACCACGTACAAAGCCAAATCAAGGACACTACTAATCATAGCGGATGAAAAAAAAGTTTTATCTTTGCAACAACAAAGCAAGTGAGTCGAAAAACTTGCTCAAAACTTGAACACAAACGCTATGTTAGAAATCAAAAATCTGCATGCCTCGGTCGAAGGCAAAGAAATATTAAAGGGCGTCAATCTGACTATTGGCGACGGCGAAGTGCACGTATTGATGGGACCCAACGGTTCGGGTAAAAGTACCCTGAGCCATGTCCTGGTGGGCAACCCTAAATATACCGTCACAGAGGGTAGCATCACATTCAACGGCAAGGATTTGCTCGAACTCTCGCCCGAGGATCGTTCGCACGAGGGTATCTTCATGTCTTTCCAGGCGCCCATCGAAATCCCCGGCGTGTCGATGACCAACTTCCTCCGCGCCGCTGTGAATGCCAAGCGCAAATATTTTGGCGAAGACCCTATCGCTGCGGGAGACTTCCTGAAAATGCTCAAGGAAAAGAGAAAACTCGTGGGACTCGACGCTCACTTTATGAGTCGTGGCGTGAACGAAGGTTTCTCTGGTGGCGAGCGCAAACGCAATGAGATCTTCCAGATGGCAGTGCTTGAACCAAAATTCAGTATCCTTGACGAAACCGACTCGGGCCTTGACGTAGATGCTCTGCGCATTGTGGCCGAGGGCTTCAACCTGCTCCGCACTCCACAGACATCAGCGATGGTCATCACACACTATCAGCGCATGTTGGACTATCTCAAGCCTGATTTTGTACATGTCTTGGTGAACGGACAGATCGTCAAGGAAGGCGATGCTTCGCTGGGATATGCTATCGAGGAGAAGGGATTTGATTGGATTAAGGAAGAACTCAAATAATGCGCCGCTATGAGTAGCCTTGAACAATACCTACAATTATATCACGCCGAAAAGCAAAGGATTGCCGCGGGCAGTTGTGCACCGCTCAATGCTTTGCGCGAGGAGCAATTGGCTCTACTCGAAAAGCACGGTCTGCCTACAAAGCGCAACGAGGAGTATCTCTATACCGACGTCGAAGCGGCATTGGCTCCTGATTACGGCGTCAATTTGAATCGCTCCGTTCCTGCCATCGATCCCTATCAGACCTACCGCTGCGCAGTACCCAATCTGAGCACATGGCTCTACTTCGTGGTGAACGATGTCGTGATGCCGAGCGAAGGACATGCTGCCCCATTGCCCGAAGGTGTAGTGGTGGGAACATTATGTCAGGCTGCGGCGAAAAATCCCGATTTCATCGCAAAATTTTATCATCGTGCCGCTGGCAAGAACTACGATGGAATCGCTGCAATCAATACACTTTTGGCACAAGATGGTATCCTGGTACATATTTCTAAAGGGGTACAACTGAAGAAACCTATACAAATTGTCAACGTATCGGCGGCAAAAAACGATTTGATGATGAATCGCCGCATCTTGGTCGTTGTGGAAGAGGGCGCACAAGGCAGCATTTTGCTCTGCGATCATGCCGAGGGCGAACAAAATCACCTGTCCACACAAGTGATCGAAGTATTCGCCGCACCACATGCTCAGTTGGATATTTATAGTATTGAGGAAACGAAATCTACCAACACTCGCTTCAGCAATCTCTACACCGAACAGGCTGCAGAAAGCAATATCTCGTACACCAACGTCACCTTGACCAACGGAAAGACTCGCAATCGCGCAGAGTTCCGCTTGTTGGGCGAAAATGCCAAGATAGAAGCACGCGGGGCCCTGATGACGGATGCTGAAGAAAAGGTGGACAACTATTTATTAGTAGACCACGCCGTACCACAATGCACCAGCGAGATGCTATACAAATATGTGATCAATGGCAAGAGCACGGCGGCTTTTACAGGCAAGGTATTGGTGCGCGAAGGTGCTCAAAAGAGTCTATCAGAGCAAATCAACGCCAATCTTCTCGCTTCGCCGGAAGCACGCGTATTGACTCAGCCGATGTTGGAAATCTACGCGGACGACGTAAAGTGCAATCACGGCTCAAGCATTGGCAAGATGGACGAAAATGCTCTATTCTACATGCGCCAACGTGGTATTGCCGAGCAAGAAGCCCGTTTGCTGTTGCAACAAGCCTTTGTCAACGAAGTGCTGAATCACGTCAAGATGGAACAACTCCGCGATAGATTGACACACCTCGTTGAGATGCGTTTCCGAGGCGAACTCTCGCCTTGCCAAGGATGCAAAATGTGCCGATGAAACGGCACTTTTTTGCTTTTCTATTTCGCCTTTTTACCTTTTTACTACGAGTGGATAAAAATATCCATATCGTGACGACTTAGCCAAAAGATCTTTTAGTTAATAGACAACTTTCTCATAGAATTACACGCCGTCTCGTGCGCACTACATTTGAATATGAATCCAATTTCTCAAAATATCGAGCAACTTCGCGCCGACTTCCCTATCCTGGGCAGACAGATTTACAATCGTCCCCTGGTTTACCTGGACAATGCTGCCACTACGCAGAAACCAAAGTGCGTGGTCGACGCCATTGCCGACGAGTACTACAATCTGAATGCCAATGTGCATCGCGGTGTACACTATCTGTCGCAACAAGCCACCGAATTGCACGAAGCAGCCCGTATCCGCGTAAAAGAATTCATCGGGGCGCACAGCGAAAGAGAGATTGTTTTCACACGAGGTACGACAGAGAGTCTCAATCTACTGGCATTTTCTCTCGGAGAATGGTTGCTCGGCGAAGGAGACGAAGTTATCATCTCAACGATGGAGCACCATTCCAACATTGTGCCCTGGCAAATGTTGCGAGACCGTAAGGGAATTGTGCTGAAGGTTATCCCTGTAGACGACAAAGGAGACCTGTTGCTCGACGAGTACGAGAAAATGTTTACCGAGCGTACTAAACTGGTCAGCGTAGCACACGTCAGCAACGTCCTCGGTACGATCAATCCTGTCGATGAAATGGCAAAAATTGCGCACGATAAGGGTTGTTTGATTATTGTCGACGGCGCGCAGAGCGTACCCCACATGCCCATCAACGTAGAGCAGATGGATTGTGATTTCCTCGTATTCAGCGGTCACAAAATGTACGGTCCCACAGGAATTGGTGTACTCTACGGCAAAGAAAGTCTATTGTCGCAGATGCCACCCTACCAGGGCGGCGGAGAAATGATCAAGACTGTCAGTTTTGAGAAGACCACGTACGAAGATCTGCCCTACAAATTTGAAGCCGGTACGCCAGATTATGTCGGTAGTCACGCTTTGGCCATCGCTATCGACTATCTGGAGAAAATCGGTATGGACAATGTCGCACGATATGAGGATGAATTGCTACGCTATGCTATGGAGCAAATGCGAACCATTGAAGGTATGAAAATCTACGGTGAATCCGACAAAAAAGATGCCGTCATCTCTTTCAATATCGAAGGCATCCATCACCTAGACCTTGGCACATTGCTCGACCGTCTGGGCGTAGCTATCCGCACTGGTCACCACTGCGCACAACCCGTGATGCAGCGCTTCGGCGTAGAGGGCATGGCGCGCGTATCCTTTGCTTTGTATAACACTAAGGAGGAAATCGACGCATTCATCGCCGCTTTGCGCAGAGTGCAAAAGATGTTTTAACCTTTAGTTCTATCTTTTTTTGAATTTACCCACTTAAACAAAAAAATTATGATACTCACAACCACACCAACGATCGAAGGTTATCCCGTACGTCAATATTTGGGCGTAGTGACCAGCGAAACAATCATCGGCGCCAACGTCTTCAAGGATTTTATGGCAGGTATTCGCGATCTTGTCGGCGGACGTTCTAATGCTTACGAACAAGTGTTGCGCGAAGCCAAGGACGCGGCGCTTCAAGAACTCACATCTCGCGCACAAGCACTCGGCGCCAACGCAATCGTAGGCATTGACTTTGACTACGAGACCGTAGGTTCAAGCGGTTCTATGCTAATGGTGACATGTAGTGGTACTGCGGTGATTATCTAATAGACACAGCATGCCCGAACTTTCACCTATTTTCAACGACAAGGGTTGGATCGAAGCAGGATGCGACGAGGCTGGGCGCGGATGCTTGGCTGGCAGTGTCTATGCCGCTGCCGTGATCTTGCCACCCGACTATAAAAATGAACGGCTGAACGATTCGAAGCAACTATCCGCTAAGCGGCGCTATGCCCTGCGCGAGGAAATCGAACGCGATGCTGTGGCGTGGGCACTGGGTGTAGTGACGGCAGAAGAAATCGACCGCATCAATATTCTGAATGCCTCGATTCTAGCGATGCACCGTGCTCTTGATGCGCTGAGTGTACGTCCCGAATTTATTATTATAGATGGCAATAGGTTTAAGCCTTATGAAAAGATTCCCTCGCAAACGGTGGTGAAAGGCGATGGTAAATATCTGAGCATCGCAGCGGCGAGTATTTTGGCGAAGACCTATCGCGACGACTACATGATGGCGCAGCATCAACTCTATCCCCACTATGCGTGGGACAAGAATGCTGGTTATCCCACCAAAGCTCACCGCGAGGGCATCATCAAGCACGGCATCAGCCCGATACACCGTCGCACATTTACGTTGCTTCCTGAGGAAGATTTGTTTGGATTTGACTTTTGATCTCCAGCATTTTTAGTTATCAAAACTTTGCAACGGCTCGTTAAAAAAAAGTCTAACCTTTTTTAAAAAAAGTCTTGGATATTTTCAAAAAACCAAGACTTTATTTTTTTACCCCTACGACAACCAAACAAAGAGCAAGAGACAGCAGTGACATATCACTGTTTTTTTGTACCTTTGCAGCGCTTAAATTGAGCACCATACTATTGACACTGTCATCGAGTAAAGCAAAAGGGGACACCAAACCGTGTTTCCCCATTGTTTTGTTGACAAAACCGAACCACAAATGCACTATTTGCACATTCTATTGACATTATTCGCATTGCATCTGCCACAGATGGCAAAGGCTTTACTCACGCCGTCGCCTATGGCTTACTCCGACTGCCATGTTGTAGACAGCCTACCAGCAATAAACGACTACTCAAATCTACACGTAGTCCTGCTAGGCGATTCCGAGACCGCCATCGGCGGAGACCAGTGCGACCACCCACTCGGGTGGAACAAATGGTTTGCAGAAGCCTTGCAGCCTGCATCATGTCGCAGTTATGCTCGCAGCGGAGCCACCTGGACCAACACCATACGCACCAAGCTGAATCGCGAGGAAAACATCGGCATCCTGGGCGATGACAATGTGATCTACAATCAAGTGGAACGACTGAAAACTGCGGTTAAGACGGGCGAACAAGTTACCCCCAATCTGATCATCATCGCCGCTGGCACAAACGATGCATGGTTTCAGAAGCGCCGTCCGGGAGTCTTTGACAAAAGCGCGGCACAAGCATTCAGCATACAAGACAGATTCATCACCGACCGCAAGGTCAACACCATCACTTCGCTGACCGAATCTATCCGATACAACTGCGAATTACTGATGCAAGCCTTTCCCGATGCTCAAATCATACTGCTCACCCCCATGCAGGCCGCTGCTGTTTCAACTACAGAAATCCTACGCACAGCTGACACTATCGCAGAATGTGCAAAATGGTTGAGCGTGGGCCTTGTGCGTATGGACGGCGGTAGCAGCCTGTATCGCCCACGCGAAAAGGCGAAGAACAAATTCACCTATGACGGCACACACACCAACGAAGCCGGAGCGCGTCGAAACGGTCGCTATGTGGCACGCCAGGTAGCAGCGATGCTCTACTTCTGACCCTTGATATTGAATTTACACTATTAGTCAAAAATACGACGAGTCGCACTCGTCAAAATAGCAAAAACGAATTACATGGTTTTTTCTGATCTATTTTTCCTATTCGTATTCCTCCCCTCCTTTGCCCTGTGCTATCTGTTGGCAGGATGGTTGGACAAAAAGTTTTTCTCGACCCCACTGGAGCAAAGCAACCTGGCCAAGAACAGCATCTTGGTAGCCTTCTCCCTGATCTTCTACGCTTGGGGCGAACCCGTCTATGTATTCTTGATGCTGGGTAGCGTTGTCATCAACTTTATCGCCGGCCGCGTCATCGACAAACAAGAGCAAAATAGGAAGGTTGCACTGGTAGTAGGTCTGATCTGCAACCTACTTATTCTCGGCACATTCAAATATGCAGGTTTCTTTGCCCAAACACTGACATCAATAGGTATCACAGTGGCAGACCCTAAGATCTCGCTACCCATCGGTATCAGTTTCTACACATTCCAATCTATATCATACCTGATAGACGTCTATCGCAAGGAGTCTCCAGCGCAAAAGAACTTCTTCGGTTTGTTACTTTACATCTCGATGTTCCCCCAATTGATCGCCGGCCCTATCGTGCGCTACAACACCGTGGCTGCCGAGATTTCCAACAGACGCGTCACTGCTGCAGACTTTGCAGATGGCTCGTATCGCTTCCTGATCGGTTTGGGCAAGAAGGTGATTTTGGCAAACCAGTTCTCGACTATCGCAGATCAGTTCCTAGCGAATGGCCTGAACGACCTGTCTACCTCGGGCGCTTGGGTCGGAATCCTGGCTTTCGCATTGCAGATCTTCTTTGACTTCTCTGGTTACTCCGACATGGCCATCGGTATGGGCCGCTGCTTGGGTTTCCACTTCAACGAGAACTTCAACCACCCCTATTGTTGCAATTCTATCACCGATTTCTGGCGCAGATGGCACATGTCGCTGGGTAGTTTCTTCCGCGACTACGTCTATATCCCCATGGGCGGTAATCGTCGCCACCAGGCGTTGAACATCATGACCGTGTGGTTCCTCACCGGTATGTGGCACGGCGCTAGCTGGAACTTCATCATTTGGGGTGTATACTTCGGCGTGATCGTGATGCTGGAAAAGTATACCATCCTGCGCTGGAAAGAACGCATCCCAGCCTTTTTCCTACACCTATACAGCCTGCTACTCGTCACTATCGGTTGGGGTATCTTCTATTTTGAAGATTTCGGCAAGATGCAAATATTCTTCCGTTCATTCTTTGGCAATGCAAGCAAGGGATTCGACCTGCTCAGTCAGACTGCTATCACAGACAATTTCTGGTTGTGGGTCGTAGCACTAGTCTTCTGTCTGCCAGTCTATGACACTGTCAACAAAGTCTACCAACGAGCCTTTGCCAACAACGAGAAATATGGCGAAATCGTTGCCACCACAACACGAGTAGTCATCTCGGCGATACTTCTGATACTAAGTGTAGCCTTGCTCGTTGGTGCCACAAACAATGCTTTCATCTACACTAGATTCTAATCGCCATGAGAAATATATATACATTCGTCCTAGCAACTCTGCTCTGCCTTCTCGCACCAAGCACGACTGTCGCACAAATAGATTGGCACACTACGCCAATCCCCGAATACATCAATCAGGTCAATGCCACTGCCACTGTGCGCAAAGCACCAGCCGGAAATATCATCATCGCAGGCAAGGGCGACAGCCTGAGAGCATTCAGCTCATGGAGCGGTGGCGGCGGACGAGACACCCTCTATGCACAAGTGGCCAACCTCTACAAAAAGGAATTCCCCAACGTCAATATCTACGTGATGCCTATCCCCACACAAGGCGCATTCTACTGCCCTGATGGTGCAAAGGAGTGGACTCGAAGCGAAGGTAAGACGATCGAAACCATCTTTAAACACTTGGACAAGGAAGTGAATCCTGTCAACATCTATACTACACTCGGCACACATGCCACCGAAGGCATTTACTCGCGCACAGACCACCACTGGGCAGCACTCGGCGCCTACTATGCAGCAAAACAGTTTGCCCATGTTGCCGATCTCCCCTTCCGCGATCTCTCCCACTATGACACCCTCTGTGTGTCAAACTATGTAGGTACGATGCCGACATTTGCGAAAGATGCCTCTATTAGAAAAAATCCAGAGGTTTTCTACTATCATACACCAAGGGACATCGAATATACCACAACATACATCAAGTACACTTTGGATAAATCTCGTCGCAAAGTCATCAGTGCAAGTGCACCATGCGAAGAACCCTTTTTCTTGAAATATCCTGATGGTAGCAGATTAGCCTATTGCACTTTCTTCGGTGGCGACGACAGGCTGGTACACGTCAACACTGGTACAAAGAATGGCAGAAGCCTGCTCATCTTGAAGGATAGTTTCGGCAATGCAGTCCCAGGGTATCTATTCTACTCCTTCGAGCACATTCACATCGTAGATTGTAGATACTTCACCAAAAACATGAAAGCATACGTTGCCGAACACAATGTGACCGACATCCTCTTTGCAAACAACATCTCGCACGCTTGCATGACAAAAACCATCAATTCGTACAAAGCTTATCTGACACAATAATATGAACAAGCATACCATATACATAGTTATAATAGCTCTGCTTTTCGGAGCTTTCACTTTGGTCTTCGACACCTTCCCACGTAGCACCATCTCTCAATTAGAAAAGCGAGAGTTGGCTACTTTACCAGAATTCTCTTTCGACAAATTGTTCAAGGGGACTTACACCACAGAACTCTCTGCCTGGTTTAGCGACACAGAGCCATACCGCGACACCCTGATGCTACTGAGCATGAACATCAAGGATAAACTCCGTTTCAGTTTTTCGGAAGAAGAACAAATCACATTCCACTCGTCAAAAGACCAACCTGTCCCCGAGGAGGACAATGCCAACCAAGGTCGCGAACTGGGTGAATACAATAACAAAGTGACCGCTGACGAAAAGGCAAAAATTGCTAACCGCGGTATCGTTGTGATTGGCTCTGGCGAAAATGTACGTGCTCTGATGGCATTTGGCGGAACCGAAAAGGGTGGTGTTGGCTATGCTGAAGCGGCCAATCTCTATAAAAAGACTTTTGGAGACAAGGTCAATGTATATTGCACAGTCATCCCAACCTCGACAGAGTATTATCTGCCAGAAAAGGCTAAGGAATTCTCAAAGCCCCAGTTACCTGTCATCAAGAACATCTTTGCCCATTTGGACGATAGCGTGAAGAAGGTCAACGTCTACAATGCCCTGGGCGATCACGTAGCAGAGCCTATCTACTTGCGTACTGACCACCACTGGGCACCGCTGGGCGCTTACTACGCAGCAGAAGAATTTGCAAAAGTGGCAGGCGTTCCATTCAAACCACTCAGCAGTTATGAGCGCAAGGCTGTACGCGGTTACGTCGGTTCGATGTATGGTTATTCGAATGATATTGCTCTGAAGCGCGCTCCCGAAGATTTTGTATACTACGTTCCACAAAATATCGACTACGAAACGACTTATTACGGCTACAATATAGACAAGAAGTACAAGGTGACAGGCGTTCGCGCCGCAAGCAAAGGTCCCTTCTTCTGGAAGTACAAAGATGGTAGCGGCGGTGCTTACTGTACCTACATGGCTTCAGACTGCCAAATCGTCAAAGTACAAACTGGCACCAAGAACAAGCGCCGCTTGATCATACTTAAGGATAGTTTTGGCAACCTCATACCAGGTTTCTTGTTCTACTCTTTCGAGGAAATCCATGTCATAGACCACCGCTATTTCACAAGGAATATGAAGGACTATGTCAGAAACAACAAAATCACAGACATCCTGTTTGCCAACAATATCTTTAAGGCATACGACGGCAATATCAAAAATCAATATGCCGGTTTCTTGACTCAAAAAGACCCCTATGCTGCTCAAATCAGCAAATTGGGATGGCCACAATAAAAAAGCAACTGTTGCACCAACATCTAACCTCGTTTGTTCGAATAGATGGTAGTGCAACAGCAGTTTTTATATAACACAATATCTAATACATGAAGCATTCACCTCTTGCCAAGAAATTACCACGCTGGGCTGAAATCGATGATCTACTCGCTCCACCATCGATTTCTATGGAGCAGTGTTCTAGCGAAAAGGCAGCACTATACAAAAAGCAAGTCATCTCGCAGCTATTTCCCAAGGGTGGCGACAAAATGACCGACTTGACAGGTGGATTTGGTGTGGACTTTTCTACCCTGTCACAGCTATTCGAGCACGGCACCTACGTGGAGCAAAACGAAGATCTCTGCCGTATAGCACGACACAATTTCCCCTTGCTCGGCATCAAGTCTGTGGATGTGATCAACGGCGTGGCCGAAGAAATACTCCCCACCCTACCACCTCAGGATTTGATCTATTTAGATCCAGCCCGCCGTTCGGATGTAGGACGCAAAGTCTTATTGGTAGAAGATTGCACCCCCAACGCAGCAGAACTAATGCCCAGTCTGTTGGAAAAAGCAAAGCACATCATGATCAAGCTCTCGCCTATGCTGGATATTACTCGTGCCATGCAATCCCTAGGGCCTGCTGCCGAAGTACACATTGTAGCTGTCGGAGGTGAATGCAAGGAATTACTCCTGCTTTACCCATGTGAAAAAGACTCCACAAAAATCATTTGCCACGACGACCGCTATGACTTTTCCTTTGATGCCAACGCAGAAAGTAGGGCTGCCGTGAAATATACCGACGAAGTAAAAACTTTTCTCTACGAACCGGGTACAGCAGTACTCAAGGCAGGTGCCTTTCGCCTGATGAGCGAGCGCTTTGGACTGGAAAAACTCCACCCCAACAGCCATCTCTACACAGCAGAACACCTCGTGGAGGATTTCCCTGGCAGAGTCTTTCGCGTGCATACCGTCAGCGGGTTCGGCAAGCGCGAGATTCGTCCACTGCTCGCCGCAACGAAGCAAGCCAATCTGGCCGTGCGCAACTTTCCCGGTACAGTGGCGGAACTACGTAAACGCTTCAAACTGCGCGACGGCGGCGAGGATTACTGGTTCGCTACCACATTATACAATGAGCGTCACGTCATCATTGCCACCCAAAAGGTAGTTGACTGCCAATAGCACCAAGGCGCCTTTCTCCGAAGCCTTAAAGGCAGAAAAAATGAAGGAAAAGCACTTTTTCCGAAAAAAATAAAAAAAATCTCACTTTTTTTGTAACCTTTCCGTCACTTATCCGTCTTAACTATAGAGAGCAATGAAAAAGATCGACTTCAGATACGACCTCTTGCCTTTGAAGAACAAACTCTTCAGGTTGGCTCTGCGTATCACTCTCGATAGCGCGGAAGCAGAGGACGTGACGCAGGACACGCTCATTAGAGTCTGGCAACGGCGGGAAGAACTTGAGAAAGTCGACTCTATCGAAGCCTACTGCATGACCATCTGCAGAAACCTGGCACTCGACAGACGGGAAAAGCGCGACGCACAGCATCTCTCACTCGACGAAAATCCGATAGAGAGCGCCGATATTAGCCCACTACCCGACGAACGGTTGGAACGAGACGAACGACTCAGGCACGTACACCGCCTGTTCAACCAACTACCCGAACGACTGCGAACTATCCTGCAACTTCGGGACATCGAAGGGAAAAGCGTGAGAGAGACAGCGCAAATCCTCGAGATAACAGAAGAAAACGTCAAGGTGATACATCACCGCGCACGACAATTGCTCCGTCAACAATATCAAAAAATAGAAAGTCATGGATTATAAATATATCGAACAATTACTAGAGCGCTACTGGGAATGCCAGACCTCTGCTGCAGAGGAAAGCATCCTGCACGCCTTCTTCACACAAGAGGAGGTGCCTGCTCACTTGGCGCAATACAAGTCGCTGTTCGAATACGAAGAAGTGGCTGGACAAATAGAACCCCTTGGCGCAGACTTTGACAAAAAGATGCTGGAACTGGTGGGCGAGAAAAACGAAGAATCCAAAGCGGAAAAAACGGTTGTCCGCGCTCAACGTGCAACCACTTTCTATCGCCTACGCCCCTTCTTCCGCGCAGCAGCCTCAGTCGCAATCGTTGTACTCGTTGGTTCGGCGGCACAGGGTCTATTCCAAGACAATGGACCTAAGATCTCTTGGGATTACAACAAGAGTTCGTACAAAGATACCTACAGTGCAACAGAGGTAGACGAAGCCTTAGAGTTTAGCCTCAAGGAATTAGGTAATATCAGCAAGAGTCTGAGAGACACCAACCTGGTTGTCGTAGACTCCACAATGCGCAAGATTAAATAAAGACTCATCATCTATTCGCCACACGACGAAATGAGAAAAGTGATATTTGCCTTATTGCTACTCTGCCTGCCATTGTTTGCATCGGCACAGCAGGAACGAGATTTTGCTACACAGTTTATGGCATTATATGCTCATGAAGATGCAAATCTAACCTGCAAAACGGTCAGTCCAGAAATGATGACAGAAATGTTGCAAACCGAAATGGTGAAGAATGATAATGATACAAAAAATATCATACGCCAAATAAAGACACTACAAGTGATCCGCAGCATAGACAAAGACACGGCGCCACTCCACTATAAAAATGCGCTGAATCTGGCGACACTCAACAAAAAGAGATTTACACTCTACGCCTATGGCGATAAGTACCAAATCTATCAAAGAAGAAAAGGCAACACCATCGTAGAACTGGTGCACATCTACTTAAATGATGACACTTTTTGTATCACGGACCTGACTGGACAGATGACGAAAGATTTTATCAAATGCCTGGCCGAGTAAAAATAGAAGAATCTGAATATAAATACTATAAAGCCTAGCCGAAACGCGGCAAAGCAACGAGTCAAAATGGTTAACTCGCTTTATTAAAACACCTACGAAGCCATAATGGTTTCAGTTCTCTCAAAAGCACTTATCCAGTGGGATAAGACCTGATATCAAGGGGAAGCAAACTCTATCGACTAGAGATTGCCTCCCCTTTATCTTTCAAAAAGCACTATATTATTAATGATATGGTAAAAAAAATGCTTTTTTGTGGCTCTTCAAACGTTGTAAAAAATGGTCTTAGAGGTTCAAGACAAATGTATAAATGCAAGGATTGTGGTAAACAATTCATTGGTGGTCACAGACGTGACAAATCACAAGTAATAACAGACTATGTTGAAGGCAAACAAACCTTGCAACAACTTGCCACCAAGTACAAAGTCTCTGAAAGAACAATTCGTCGCGACTTAGAAAGTATGCGCTTTGTTCGCAAGAAAGCTAAGTACAAAGAAGTGACAGTACAGCTTGATACTACTTATTGGGGGCGTCGATTCGGTCTTATGGTCATAAAAGACGCTCTACGTAATAAAATTCTATGGCATAAATATGTTTGCAATGAGACTATCGGTCAATATATGGAGGGGATTTCTTGGCTTAAATCTCAGAGTTTTAAGATCTATGGTGCCGTAATTGATGGCATGCGTGGCTTAGCACAAGCATTGTATCCCATACCTGTACAGATGTGCCAATTTCATCAAATACTTATCACTCGCAGATACTTAACCCAAGAACCAGAACTTAATGCTTCTTCTGAGCTTTTAAGCCTCGTTAAAAGTATAACTCAAATGGACAAAGAAAGCTTTATTAGTGCTTTTAACGAGTGGTATGAGAGGTACAGGGATGTTTTGAATGAACGTGTTCATGACAAAAGAATAAAACGTCACAAGCCTCCATATATGCGCCCGAGGCTACGTAGTGCTTATCTTAGCTTAAAACGCAATATGCCCCTATTATGGACTTTTTATGACCACCCAGAAACAGGCTTACCTAATACAAACAATGCTATAGAAGGTTTGTTCTCCGATATCAAGGGTAAATTAAGGGTTCATCGAGGAATAAGTAAGGATAATCGAAAAAAATTGTTAGATGAGTACATTCTGAGACATTATTAAAAGCCAAATCCCTTGACTGAGCGCGCTCAGTCAAGGGATTTTATCCTACTTTTTGTCCACCCTGCCACAAAAGGAGATGTAGGACAATGGCATAATGGCATAAAAAAATAAGGCGAAGCACCCTGTTGCAATCAACAGAGTGCTTCGCAAAAGATTTCTTATAACGCTTAGATATTGACAAAACTTAAATGCCACGAGCGGTAACGAGGAGGATCAATCCAACTCTTCGTCTGCCTCGTAACCTCCCATCTCGCGGATAGCATTCTTGAGCATGGTGTATTGTTGGAAGAGGTGGTTTACGGGAACTTCACCCTTGGTGTAATCATGCATTGGGCTCTTCAAATAGAAGCTCAGGAAATGCTGATTGCCATACTTACCAGCACGCGCTGCTAAGTCGGAAAGCAACACAAGGTCGAGGCAGAGTGGAGCAGCCAGGATGGAGTCGCGACAAAGGAAGTTGATCTTGATTTGCATAGGGTAGCCCATCCAACCGAAAATGTCTATGTTGTCCCAACCTTCCTTGTCGTCGTTGCGAGGTGGATAGTAGTTGATGCGCACCTTATGATAGTAGTCGGTATAGAGGTCGGGCTGATTTTCGGGAACAAGGATACTTTCCAAAGTCGAAAGTTTTGATACTTCTTTGGTATGGAAGTTGGCTGGTTCGTCAAGCACCAATCCGTCGCGGTTGCCAAGAATATTTGTAGAGAACCATCCCGACAATCCCAGACAACGGGTGCCGATGATAGGAGCAAAGCCTGATTTCACAAGGGTTTGTCCCGTTTTGAAATCCTTACCAGCAATAGGCATTTTCACCTTTTCTGCCATTTCCCACATGGCGGGAATATCCACCGTTGTGTTTGGTGCGCCCATAATGAAAGGAGCTCCTTCCGCCAAAGCTGCATAAGCATAGCACATAGAGGGGGCAATGTGTTCACGATCGTCTGCCTTCATCGCAGTTTCGAGCGCTGCGAGTGTGCCATGTACTTCGTCGCAGACAGGAACATAGATCTCGGTCGAAGCAGCCCAAAGCACAACGATGCGTTCGCAGTCGTTCTCTACCTTAAACTTGCGAATATCTTCACGCAATGCTTCCACCATTTCCCAACGCGTAGCACAATCTTTCACATTATCGCCATCCAGACGCTTAGCATAGTTCTTGTCAAAAGCAGCCTTCATCGGCACAATGGCTTTCAACTCTTCCTCGACAGGTAGAATATCCTTGGCACGAAGAACGTCAGCATTGACAGCGCTTTCAAAAGCATTCGCAGGAAATACATCCCATGCGCCAAACACCATGTCCTTTAGTTCTGTCAGCGGAACTATCTCGCCATAGTGCAGGTATTGCTTATTTTCGCCTCGACCTACTCTGATTTTATCATATTGAGTCATCGAACCCACAGGCTTAGCCAAACCTTTGCGTGCCATCAGGACTCCGGTGATAAAAGTAGTGGTGACTGCGCCCAAACCGACGCAAAGTACACCCAATTTTCCACTTGCTGGTTTCATATATTTATATTGTTTGTTTTTATTATAATTCATCAAGTCGCACAAAAGTAATCAATGTTTTTTGAAAAAGCCATATCAAGCGGAAATTAAATGTGCACACAGTAAAAAATTACTTATTTTGTACGACATTTTGAACTCTATCCAACCAAGAAGTGTTATTAGCATGGCAACAAGTCCTTTTTTAACTTATAGCAGACATACGTTCCCACATGGCAAGCCCATAGTTTTATCGCTATATCCTCAAAACAAAGAAATAGGCTATTTATTGTACAACTCAACGAATTTCTTTAACTTTGCGAGAAGTTTTGACACTTTAGAGGAACTAGCTAAGAACCACAACAACTATTCGTAAAACATGGTATTAAATTATATTTGGATTGCATTCTTTGTTATCGCATTTGTCATAGCATTGATCAAATTGATTTTCTTGGGAGACACTGGCGTCTTTCCCGCGATTATGGATTCTACCTTTTCGACTGCAAAGACAGCATTCGAGATTTCCTTGGGTTTGACTGGTGTACTGTCGCTTTGGTTGGGTGTAATGAAGATCGGAGAAAAGGGAGGCGTGGTAAACTTCCTTGCACGTTTGCTGGGACCTCTGTTTGCAAAACTCTTTCCTGAAATCCCCAAGAATCACCCCGTGGTGGGCAACATTTTTATGAATTTGTCTGCCAACATGCTTGGTCTGGACAACGCTGCAACACCGCTCGGTCTAAAAGCGATGGAGGGGCTACAAGAACTCAACCCCAAGAAAGACACCGCATCAAACTCGATGATCATGTTTTTGGTGCTCAACACGAGTGGACTGACGCTGATACCGGTCAGCATTCTGGTGTACCGTGCACAGCAGAATGCCGCACAACCGACAGACGTCTTTTTACCTATCCTTTTAGCCACTTTCGTTTCGACCTTGGTCGGCATCATCGTAACGTCGCTCTATCAACGTATCAACTTGCTTAATCGCACCATCTTCCTTGCTTTGGGTGGCATCTCAGCGCTCCTGGCTGCAATGGCCTGGGGATTTCATCAACTCAGCAGTGCCGAGGTAGAAATACTCAGCACCAACATTGCAAATATCCTACTCTTCCTCATCATCATGGCCTTCCTCTTAGCAGGGATTCGCAAGAAAGTCAATGTCTACGAAGCCTTCGTCGAAGGAGCCAAGGGAGGATTTGACACAGCCATTCGCATCATCCCCTATCTCGTTGCCATGCTTGTCGGCATCGGTGTGTTCCGCGCATCGGGTGCTATGGATTGGCTAATAGACGGACTACGCTGGCTGATAGGCTTGACCGGATGTGATGCAGAATGGGCGGGGGCTATGCCAACGGCACTGATGAAGCCACTTAGTGGCAGTGGTGCACGCGGCATGATGGTTGATGCCATGACAACGTATGGTGCAGATTCATTCGTAGGTAGATTAAGTTGTATTTTCCAAGGGTCCACAGACACTACGTTTTATATCTTAGCTGTTTACTTTGGTTCTGTCGGCATTCGCCATACGCGCCATGCTGTTACCTGTGGACTTATGGCTGATTTAGCAGGTATCATCGCTGCCATAGGGGTATGCTATTTATTCTTTACGTAGAAAAAACTTGCGACAAACTTAGATTTTCCATCACAACAAGACATCAATCTATACAGATATGACTTCACAGCAAAAAAACAAACTCTCGGGCGGCGGCCTCGGCGCATTGATGAAAGACACCGTCATCTACGGTATGAGCAGTATTGTGGGACGCTTTCTCAACTACTTGTTGGTACCACTATACACTGCCAAGTTGGCTGTAGAGAATGGTGGCTATGGCATCGTGACCGAAGTGTATAGTTATGTAGCTCTACTCCTGGTGCTACTCACCTTTGGTATGGAGACAGCCTTCTTTCGTTTTGTCAACAAGGGAGAAGATCAACCCGAACGTGTCTACTCTACGACACTCATAGCAGTAGGTGGTGTCGGTTTGCTCTTTGTCATCGCGATCATGCTGGGACTTCAACCGATTTCTGTCGCTATGGGATATGCCCAACACCCTGAATATATTGCCATGATGGTAGTTTGCGTAGCATTAGATGCCTTCCAATGCATCCCCTTCGCTTACTTGCGCTACAAGCGTAGACCGCTGAAATTTGCTGCGCTCAAGTTGCTTTTTATCACCCTTAATATCACGCTCAATCTCATCTACTTCCTTGCATTGGATGGTAGCGACGTCTTCTATATCTTCGCTATCAATTTGCTTTGCACAAGTAGCATCACATTCCTGTTCTGGAAAGAACTCACTGGATTCAAATGGACCTTCGACAAGGCCTTGTTTCGCAGGATGTGGAAGTACTCTTGGCCCATTTTGGTGCTGGGGATAGCTGGCATCTTGAACCAAACTGCCGACAAGATCTTGTATCCTCACATTTCAGAAACGGTGGATGGCGTATCTCCCCACGCTCAATTGGGCATATATGGCGCCTGCGTAAAAATTGCGATGATTATGGCTATGATTACCCAAGCCTTTCGCTACGCCTACGAACCCTTTGTGTTTGGCAAGCAGAAGGACAAGGACAATCGCGACACCTACGCCAAAGCGATGAAGTATTTCATCATCTTCACCCTATTGGCTTTTCTTGCAGTAATAGCATATCTTGATATTTTGAAGCACATCATTGCACCGGGATATTGGCCAGGCCTGCGCGTAGTACCTATTGTGATGGTAGCAGAAATCATGATGGGCATTTACTTCAACCTATCCTTCTGGTACAAACTCATCGACAAAACCATCTGGGGCGCCTGGTTCTCGGGAATAGGTTGCGCCGTACTGATAGCTGTCAATGTCATCTTTGTACCTCAGTATGGCTATATTGCCTGTGCCTGGGCCGGTGTAGCAGGTTATGGTACGGCCATGCTGCTCAGTTATTTTGTTGGCCAACGCTACTATCCCATCAACTATCCCTTGAAAGCTATCACCGTATACGTAGCTATGACCGTGTTGTTCTACATCATAATGACAGCACAACCCGAGTCGTGGGGTATGGGTATTAAGTTGGCGATAAATACCGTTTGCTTATTGCTCTTTGCTGCTCACATTTTGTACCACGAGCATTTTCTTGACAGATTTAGAAAGACGCACTGAGTAGAAGACCAAACCGTGTAATATCTCCCCCCAAACACCTTGCCAATGAAAGCACACTCTATATATACATTGCCCAACGGCCTGCGCATCATCCACGAACCTTCCACGTCGGATGTGCTCTACTGTGGCTATGTCATTGCTGCAGGTACTCGCCACGAGTTGCCTCATGAATCTGGCATGGCACACTTTATCGAGCACATGACGTTCAAAGGGACGAATAAGAGACGCTCATGGCAAATCTCCAACGGACTGGAGTGCGTAGGTGGCGAACTGAATGCCTTCACCAACAAGCAGGAGACGGTATACTGTGCCACAGTGCTGCGCCAAGACTTCCGCCGTGCAGCAGACCTACTGACGGATATCGTCTTTCACAGCACCTATCCCGGGCAAGAGATCGCACGCGAAGTCGAAGTTATCTGCGATGAAATCGATAGTTATCAAGACTCACCGAGCGAGATTATCTTCGATGAATTCGAGGAAAATTTGTTCCAGGGCGAACCTTTGGGCAGAGATATATTGGGGTCTGCCGAACGTCTACGTACATATACCACAGCAGATGCGCTTGACTTTGCCCAGCGCTACTACAAACCCGAGAATGCTGTATTTTATGTCTATGGGCAAGTCTCCTTCAAGACCGTGATCAAGACTTTGTGTCGTTTGTTCGATGTAGCCGAAGAGGACTGTACCGGCAAAGTCAAATTTGGCGATGAAATGGGAGAAAATCAGGTGACAGAGGAAATCGAAAATCCATCTTCTGACAAAGCACCCCCTATCGATTTCTCACACTTCCAACCCGCCACGCGACGTCTCGTAGACCGCGACACCCACCAAGCACATGTAGTGCTGGGCACCAAAGCCTACGGCGGACGCCATCCGGGCCGCTTTGCCTTGATGCTGCTCAACAATATATTGGGCGGACCGGGCATGAATGCACGCTTGAATATGCAACTGCGCGAGAGGGCTGGCCTCGTCTATACCGTCGAATCCACCTACTCCACCTACCCCGACGTGGGCGAATGGACCACATATTTTGGTTGCGACGCTTCGGACGTGCGCAAATGTCTGGGGTTGGTCTATCGTGAATTGGTACGTTTGCTCCGCGAACCCATGACCCAGCGACAACTCAATGCAGCCAAGCGCCAATTCATCGGACAGATCGGCATCTCCCGCGATGCTCACGAGGGGTATGCCGTAGCATTGGGGCGTGCCTACTCTCGCTACGCCTCACATCGTGATTTGGACGAACTGGCCAGGACCATCAATGCACTGACCGCCGAAGAACTGCATCAAGCAGCGCTCGACACTTTCCGTCCCGAGCATTTGATGCTATTGGTCTACGCCCCAGAGGGCACACGACTGGAAGTGTAGCATGTATGCAAAGGAACATCGGGGAGCAGTGCAGTGCCATACTGGTATTATACAAATCTAATATCTGCCTAGACTGACCAACCATCCAACGATCCAAATTAAAATCTGTGTACAACAAGTCAAAGAGCGCGCAGGGGAGTATGCGGACAATGATTGACTTTTCAATCTGACATGTCGGCCATCTCTTTTCAAGTGCAAACCTGTTGGCGGAATTAATTTAGTGCATACTTAATTCTGCCAATGGGCTTGTCGTTAATGAAGTTTACGTATTGCAGAATGGTAAGTGCACTAATTT
>JAGKTZ010000081.1 GCA_021153165.1 Prevotellaceae bacterium | reverse complement strand
GAGCCCAATTATTTAATTCCCAAGATTTCCCAGATTTGCGTGAGACAAAATACGTGTAGATCCGCGAGATACGCCGGAGCCAAAATCATTCAATTTTCAAGATTCCCAAGATTTGCGTGAGATAACTATTATTCGTGTCAATTCGTGCAATTCGTGGTTTAAACCATTATCATTTCCCAAGATTCTAAAGATTTGCGTGAGCCACCCTCCGTGCCCTCCGTGCTCTCCGCGTGAGACATCATTCGTGCAATTGCCTTTAGCCCCTACGGGCGGCGAACTTTGTTTCGTGGTTTAAACCATTATCAATTCCCAAGATTCTAAAGATTTGCGTGAGCCCCCCCAAACCACCCCATCCGTCGTCCAAAACCCACCATTCATCGTCATTCATCAAAAAAATCCGCAAAACAATTTTGTCTATGATTTCAAAACCCTTAACTTTGCAAGCGCATTGAGGATGAAGCACAAACTACTGTTGCTCACCCACTGCAAAAGGTTAATCGAACATAGTAAAACAATATACATCTGTGATGCTCTGAATACGCATAGAGCATTGCGGGTGTTGGTGCGCTTAAATATACTGTCACCACTTACGACCTCTGACACCACGAAACATTCCTAATCCAACCCATTTCGTGATATACCAAGGTCAAAACAGGATGGCTAAAACCCAATTGCGGTCGCCCCATCCACACACAGAGAGAAACAATAAATCAATTATCAATAATTAAAACCTAAATCAAAAAATGAGAAAAATTACTTCTCTTTTAGTGCTGTTCTGCATGTGCGTGGGAATGGCATGGGGACAGGATGTTTATAGACCTGGTGCTAGAACAACAACCCTAGAAGTCGGCAAAAAGTATTTTATCGGTGCTGCAACTTTTTATAGCAATGCGCGTTATAATTTGTTGTACAACAATGATGGTACTTTGGCTTATTCAGACAAGGCACCTAGTAGTTTGATTACTGACGCCTCTTACCTCTTTACGGTAGAACAAATTGATCAAGATGGTAGAGTTTATATCAAGAATAGTTCAAACAAATATTTGCAAGATAATAGTTTGGCGTCTACGTCAAATGAACATGGTATGAAGGTAGTTCCCTATAATAGTGTAAAAGGAACTGTAACATGCGGTAATGATGTACAAGCATGTGATGAGAATGGTAATAAAATTGGATATAATGATATTACCGATGAAACTCCTATTGTATGTGTATATTCTAATGAGAGTAAAGGTTGGAGACATATCTCAGGTTTAGAAATTGGTAAGTCAACTCCTTTCGCATTCTATGAGGTAGAGGATCCATATCAACTTCCTGAAATAACAACAGATATGGCTAATCCCAAGTTGTATACCATCAAGAATGCTCGTGCAAACAAATATGCAACTTATAATGGTACTACACAGTCAATGTCGCTCAAGTCGTCTGTGGATAATTTAGATGGACTTTTCTATTTTACCGCTGGCGCTAATGGCACTTACAAGATTCACAACTTGGCCACAAGCAATAAGTGTGCTTCATACAACAGTTGGACAACTGATGGTATAGATTGGTATATCCAAAAGTCTGGAAATACTACACATACCGGTGTGGCCATTTCTATGAAATCTGACTTGGCAGATGGTAATGCTTGGAATGACTATCAAGGTAGTGGAACTTCTGTAAACTTCTGGAATGGTAATGATGATGGTTCTGTTTGGACTATTAATGAGTTTGAAGAAAGTGCTGCTGTATTTGATTTGAAGATGTCAACAGATAGTGAAAAGCATTTTTATTTTATCAAGAATCTGCGCTCAAATAAATACGCAAGTTTTGTGCAAGTCGGATCTCAATTTACTCAAACAGCTAATACTAACTATGGTTCATATTGGTACTTTGTAGAAGAAAAGAATGCTCAAGATGTACCTGCTGGATACAAGGCTTGCTATATTTATAACGCTGGATGTGTTCTTCCTGTAGAAAATCCTAGCAATGGTTATATGGCTGCTGTGGGTGCTAGTCCATACCCAGCAAAACTTTATTATGTTAGAACTTATGAACATGACAATAAATGGGGGTATGTGATGTATAGTCCCATTGATAATAATGGTTGGTGTGACTATAATGGCGAAGGTCAACTCATAACTAATTATGATTATAAGGATGCTGGTTCTATCTGGTCGCTTATTCCAGCTAATAAAACTGAAGCTCAACTTAAGTCTGACGCGAATACAGAGAAGACAAACGCTTTGACTTTCATTGCGCATGCTGAAGAGGCTGATTTCTATACTTACACTGATGAAGCTATCGCAACAGCTAAAACTGCAGTAGAAGGTATCGATGTAAGTACATTGCATACTGCTGTTAGCTCTTTGTTGAATACTACCGCAAATACAGCAGTGACAGCGTTGAAAGCTAAAGATAGAACTACTGCAGCTCCTGCTGTTGGCCAGTACATTCAATTGAAGAATAAGCAGTATGGTAAGTATCTTAAGGCTACTGATACAGGTTTGAATAGCGTAACTGATAAAAACGATCGTGCTACACTTTGGTTGGTTGTGGAAGGTGCTGATGGAAATGTTAAGTTGCAAAATGCTTCTACTGAAAAGTACATCGGTCAAATTCGTCAGTCTGCAAACGTTGCGATGGTAGAAGCAGCTGACGCAAAGCAGTTCGCATTTACAAATCAAGTAGATTGCTATGCTGTGTTCAAGGAAACAAGCGGGGGTGATTATGCTTATGGCCATATTGCTGGTCACAATGTATTAGTAGGCTGGGAACGCAATGCAGACGCAACTCAATGGGTAATTTCTGAATACTCCCTCAATGAAAGTCTTGCTGACTTGCAGGAAATCTACGATGTCGTAGACAATGCATTTGGTACAGAACCTGGTCAGTATAAGGAAATGGAACCATCTCCTTCAGATGAATTATATGTAGCATGGGCTTACGTAGGAGACGTGCTTGGAAATGACGAGGCTAAGGATGTGTATATGACTTCTCTCCTGGCTGATGACCTTAAGGCAAAGTGGACCGCACAACTTGCTAATCCCGACTCAAGAGAAATTAACCTTCCTGTACAGGGTAAGTTCTATCGCTTGAAGAATGTTGCTTCTGGTCGTTATATGAATGTAAAGGATGCATCAAATGTAGTGGTTACTGATGAAGGTGAAAACCTTCCTGCTACCATTTTCTATCTTGGTGAAAATAACACTATGCTTTCGTACAGCGTAGGTCAATATTTGGATTGTAAAGGAAAGAATCTTGCAGCTGTAGGTACTTCTTTGTCTGGTGAATTTGCAGCAGCAAGAACTGGTGCGAAACCCAATACAATCATGTACAAGAATAATGGCCATTGGACATTTGGTAATCGTGATAATAATGTTTCTATCGACAGAGGGTCAAATAAACCTGGTGCTAATGTAGTAGGTTATGACTGGGAACTTGAAGAAGTAACTGAACTTCCCGTGACAATCACAGCTGCTGGTTACGCTTCATTCTACGCTCCCGTTGAAGTAACTCTTCCCGAAGGTGTAACTGCTCACACTGTAACTGAAAATGGTGAATGGGCTACATTGTCAGACGCTATCAGCGTAGTGCCTGCTAAAAATGGTGTAATCCTCGCTGGTAACGCTGGTACTTACAATCTCACTGTTTCTAATGAAGGTGATGAAAACTTGACAAATGCTCTTTCTGGTACAGTAGCTAAGACACTCGTTACTAAGGAAGCTGGTGCGTACTATGTACTCGGTGTTGTTGAAGGAGCTGTAGGTCTTTACAATCCTGTAAATGGTGAAGATAAAAATACATTCTACAACGCTGGTTTCAAGGCTTACTGGTACATTCCTGCGGCTTCACAGACAGCAGGTTTCCGTTTCGGTGGCGAAACAACTGCTATCGACGCTGTAGAGGTAGAAAATGCTAACGCTCCTATCTACGACCTGAGCGGTCGCCGCGTACTCACCACAGTGAAGGGTGGTATCTACATCCAAAACGGTAAGAAGTTTATCGTGAAGCAATAAAAAAATATAAAACTATAGAATCATGAAAAAGACATATATCCAACCTGAAACACTCGTGGTGAACCTCGCTACAGAAGGCATGATCGCAGCGTCGTTACAGATGCACAACGATAAGACTTTTGATACTTCTAAAGACGGTCAGTTGACCAACAAGAAGAACCCTATCTGGGGTGGTGAGGAAGAAGCAGGAAACAGCTGCTGGTAATTGATCAGAAACAATACTTAATACGCATATAGAACGAAGGCGCAGCACCGATAATAGGTGACTGCGCCTTTTTTGCTGTTACTGCCAAACTTTAATTTTGGCAATAATATAGGTGTTGTCCACGAAAACTCGTTTGTTTTATTTAGAGTTCCACGTATCACGGGTATCACAGGTATTCTACAGATGCAAAATATTCGTGTAAAAACAAGGCAGTCCAAAGATTCCGAGAGATACACGAGATACGTTGGGAATAAGGCCACTAATGAACATGAATCTTCACTAATGTCCATCCAGTCTTAAATGCCCCGCAAGGCATTAGTGTAAATTAGTGCAAATTGCCTTTAGCCCCTTCGGGCGGCGAACTTCGTTTCGTGGTAACAATAATAAGAGTACAACATCTTTGATGTAAGTATGATTTGTGGACATCTGCTATATTATTACCTTTATTTTAATAGTTGAAAGGCTATGCTCTACTCTCTCTCCGAAAAAAAAGAAAATTTTTTATGTCTCTCACTCCCCTTGTGTAGATAGGCGATCTGAGCGCTTTTGGCTCTGTTAAAAAAAATAAACAAGCGCAATTAAGATGAAGCGCCTTGTGTGGCGGTGGTATCTTTGCATTGTCGTTGGCTGATGCGGCTTGATGGACATGGGGTGATGAGCCTATATATTAATATGGTGTGCTTAGATTGTTCTACTCGCAGTCTTCACTCTGCCAACCAAAGCGCTCTATGACTTATTGAAGAATGTAAAGAATGATACTTGGCTCCAGCGTATCTCTCGTATCTACACGGATAGTTGGGCTCACGCAAATCTGGGGAATCTTGGAAATGGTTTAACCACGAAACAAAGTTCGCCGCCCATAGGGGCTAAAGGCAATTGCACGAATAACACGAATGATGTCTCACGCGGAGAGCACGGAGAGCACGGAGGGTGTCTCACGCAAATCTGGGAAATCTTTTTTGAACACGAAACAAAGTTCTCCACGTATCACAAGTATCTCGTGTATTCGTAGTTTAATAAAATATTCTATAGATTCCCTAGATTTGCGTGAGACCCTGTCCCGCATGGCAAGCACAAGCGAAGCTATGTGCGCTTCTGCGAATTCCGCGCTTTCTGCGTGCATAAAATCTTCGTGTCCTCTACGTGAGCCCCAAAATACACGAGATTCCCGTGATACGTGGAACCTTTCCCACATATCCTATCTCTATTTTTTAAGATTCCCTAGATTCGCGTGAGAATATTCCGCTCGCTGCAAAAAATATTCAAGCAAGCTTGATATTCTTTCGCTCGCTTATTCGTATCTTTTGATAAGATACTTTCGCTCGCTGTGAAAAAATATTCAAGCAAGCTTGATATTCTTTCGCTCGCTTATTCGTATCTTTGCACCCGAATAAATACTTACATTATGGATAAGGTATCGGACAACCCTTTCAAAAACCGAACGGCAGATGGACTGCCTTTGATGCTCGTTACGGCTCTATTCGTAACGCTTTATTTAGTTTCAAACGTGATGGCGGTCAAGGTCATTGGGCTAGCCAATTTATTCTACTTTGACGCAGGTACCATCACTTTCCCCTTTGCTTATATGCTGGGCGACGTGCTCACCGAGATTTGGGGTTTTCGTACCGCAAAGAAGGTGATATGGACGACCTTCGTGTGCAACATCGTGATGGTGGTATGTACGCAGGTCGGCGTGTGGTTGCCCTCGCCCGATCATTTGGCTGAGACGGCTACGGCCTACAACCATATCTTCACCTACGTGCCCCGTATCGTACTGGGTTCGCTGGTGGGCTTCTTGCTCGGAGAATTGTCCAACGCTTGGCTGATGGAAAAGATCAAACTGCGCATGAAGGGACGCCGCCTGTGGGTGCGTACTATCGGCAGTTCGATGGTGGGCTACGTGTTCGACACACTGCCCTTCGTGCTCATCGCCTTTGCCGGTGTAGTCTCTACCCGCGAACTCCTGCTGATGATGGCTTTCCAATATGGTTCGAAACTGGTGATTGAAGCAACGATGGGCACGCCTATGGCTTATGCAGCAGTGCACGCACTGAGGCGCTGGGGAGGACGAAAGGGATAAAGCTATTTCGAATGTCTATACGGATAGTTTTTAACAACACGATGTAACAGATAAAACAGATGTCGTTCGTGGGTAGAACGAAGTCGCATACGCCCAAAAAACAGTGTCATCAGTTTCATCTCGTTGTTTATAAAAAACTACACGATTACACAGATTTGCCTAAAGCGATAGCAAAACAGTTCAATCGGTTTCATCTCGTTGTTTATAAAAGCTACTTGATTCACACTTGCTGTATATTTGTGATAAATTATATTTATGGAACGTTACTCACTCATCCACGATAAATTTCCACGCGAATTTGTATTACTCCTGGGCCGAGGTTGCCGCTGGCGCCGTTGCACCTTTTGCGACTATCACGAAGATACATCAGAGGCGCCATTTGCGCTCAACGCCCAAATCCTGCAGCAAGTCACAGGTCGATACGGCGTGCTGGATGTAATCAATTCCGGTTCGGGGATAGAGTTGGACGACGAGACGCTGGACCTCATCGCCGCGATCGTTCGCGAGAAGCAGATACACACCTTGTGGTTTGAGATGCACTATATGTATCGCCACCGCCTGGTCGACTTCGCCCAGCGCTTTGCTCCCGCCCAGGTGAAATTTCGTTGCGGTATCGAAAGTTTTGATCCCACTCTGCGCCAACTATGGAACAAAGGTGTTCCTGCCGAAGTTACAGCCGCCGACGTGGCTAAATATTTCCAAGGCATCTGCCTGTTGTGCTGTACTGAGGGAGACTCGCGTCAGCGCATCCTCGACGATATTGAGACAGCAAAGCAGTATTTCGAATACTTCAGCGTCAATGTCTTTTGCGAAAACAAGACCTCCGTGCGCCCCGATGCCGATCTGGTGAAATGGTTTGCCGCCGAAGTCTATCCCGCTTTGCAGCAGTGCCCACAGGCCGAGGTTTTGCTGAATAATACCGACCTCGGCGTGGGGTAGGGGATGTGGAATTTTGAATGATTTGGGCTCCGGCGTATCTCTCGTATCTACACGGATATTTTGTCTCACGCAAATCTTGGGAATCTTGGAAAGATGAATAATTTGGCTCCGGCGTATCTCGCGTATCTACACGAATTTTGTCTCACGCGAATCTGGGGAATCTGGGGAATTAAATAATTGGGCTCCAGTGTATTTCTATTTCATTATCTATTTTATAGA
>JAGKTZ010000024.1 GCA_021153165.1 Prevotellaceae bacterium | reverse complement strand
GCCCTAATTACATCAATGCTTGCCAAAGAATAGCTAATACACTATAAAATGAAAATTAATTGGAAAATAGCTTGGATTTTAACATAGAAAGCGAATCTTTTGGATCTGTAGAATACCTGTGATACCCGTGATACGTGGAACTCTAAATAAAACAAACGAGTTTTCGTGGACAACACCTATATTATTGCCTTTGTTTTATTTATTTTGACTTATCACCAATCTCCCTTTATTTTTTTTAACGAGTGTTAATGTTAAACTTTGTTGCACGAAGGCTAATTTTCACAGACCCTTGACTTTTTCAAACAAACCCTGGGGAAAATCGAAAAAGGTCTTGACTTTTTTGCACAAGGGCTGACCTTGTAAAATCACGATGAATAGGTAAAAAAAATGCGGAATATCTCCATTTCAGAGATACTTCGCACAATCTTGTATACAAATATACTACATTTTTCAGCCTTTTGCAAGTGCCAATTTTCGGCACTTGCGTTTTTCTACGTTTTAGTTCACAAAACGTCAACTTCATTATTCCTCTTTCCTGCCCCAGGGATGAATTCCCCGCCAGCACCCATAGGGGCTGTTTTGAGATGCCTGCACGTCCAAATCAGGGGATCTACGCTCTGCGTCACAAGTCTTCGCACATCACACACGTCCCCTAAACGCATTGTCACATCGCCGAATACTGTGCGTTCAGCCATTAGTCAGGAAAAAGAAGAACCTCCATCAACAACGATGTGTGCTGATGGAGGTTCTGATATTCGTCACAAGGATTTTGCTCCCTGCACTATTGTTAGTTTATAATCAACTCGTCAACGAAGAGGAAACCTACGTTACCCTTTGCGCCGTGCCATTTGGGCAATACGTGTTCTGAGAGCGCCTTCACCTTGACGAAACGCACGGTTTCAGCGGGGAAATTGTAGCGGTGCTCATAGATTTCATCAGGATCGCTTTCCTTCATTTCGGGGATGTCTTTCTTTACTACGGTGCGGTAGTTCACGCCATCGTCCGACACGCTGATTTCTACGCCGCGCGCATCCATCACCCAGTTGCTCTTGAGGATAGTCACATTGAAGCCCACCTGCGAGATTTCTTTGGGTTGTCCGAAATCCACCACTGCTTCCAGGTCTGTACCACTGAAGGCAATCCAGCGACCAGTATTATAATTGTTGGTTTCACCCCACATACCGTCGGTCAGCATCTTGGCACCACCGTATGTATATTGGTTGTGCGAGGGCTGGAGCAAGGTCACCTTGCAACCTGTAGCCTTGTTGAAGTTGAAATTCTCAGTCAAAGTGCGTGTCTTACCGCTTGGACGGAACGCAGCAGCCTTGAACGTAGCAGTTTTGTTAATCAACACGCCATCACCATAGCGTGCAGAAGATGCAGTAGGTTCGCTACCATCCAAAGTATAACGGATTTCAGCGCCATCGATAGTGCTCATTTTTGCGATGATTCCGCCCTTTTCTGGCGAAGACACGTATTCTGCTTCGGCATCAAACACGTGCTTTGCATAGTTGTAACCCTGCAGATCGTACAATTGGATGAAACGGGGCAAGCGTTGACGGAATGCTTCGTAGTCACGCTTTTCTTGTGCTGTCCATTGGATTTCGCTCAATGCTGCCATACGGGGCAACTCCATATATTCTACCTGGCGATAGTTGGGGATATATTCTGTCCACAGGTTAGCCTGTACACCCACAATGTGTTTAGCCTGCTCTGCAGTGAGCGACTTGGGCATAGGATTGTATGAATAGACGAGTGCCAAAGGCAAGCATCCACCGATAGCGATAGGTTCGTTTTTGATATCAGCACTTTGATAGTAGTCGAAATAGAGGTAGGTATTTGGTGTCATCACAACGTCGTGACCTTGCTTAGCAGCTTCTACACCACCAGCCTCGCCGCGCCATGACATCACAGTAGCACCTGGTGCCAGTCCGCCTTCGAGGATTTCATCCCAGCCGATCATCTTTCTACCTAAAGCAGCGAGGTGTTGACCTGCGTGGCGGATAATATAACTTTGTAAGCGTTCTTCGGCAGTGTGCTTGTGGTCTGCTTCCAATTTTTGCTCTTTGATACGAGCTTGGCACTTGGGGCAGTCTTTCCATCTCACCTTTGGACACTCATCGCCGCCCACGTGGATGTATTCCGAGGGGAAGAGAGCAACGATTTCGTTGAGCACATCGTCGATG
Source organism: Prevotellaceae bacterium (assembly GCA_021153165.1). GTDB lineage: Bacteria > Bacteroidota > Bacteroidia > Bacteroidales > Bacteroidaceae > Alloprevotella. The sequence continues at coordinate 24,541 of JAGKTZ010000024.1, read as the reverse complement.
AATTGGAGGACTTTGTCATTACCGGCGCAGAGTACGTGATCAGAAACGCCCCACATCTTCCACACTTCGTATGGACCACCTGTACAACCGAGTTCGGGATAAGCTGCCAGTGCGGCTTGCATGTGACCGGGCATATCGATTTCGGGCACAATGGTGATGTGGCGTTCTTGTGCATACTTGACGATAGCACGTATTTCCTTTTGTGTATAATAACCTTGGTGTGGCGTACCATCATAGTTTTCGGTATTGTGACCAATGACTGTTTCGGGACGATATGAACCCACTTTCACCAATTTGGGATACTTCTTGATTTCTACACGCCAGCCTTGGTCGTCGGTCAAGTGCCAGTGCAGACGGTTGATATTGTGCAATGCCAGCATATCAATGAATCGACGCACAGAGTCTGCTGTGATGAAATGGCGAGAAACGTCCAAGTGTGCACCACGGTACGAAAATCTTGGCGCATCATTGATTTCTACAGCAGAGAGTACTTTGCTCTTGTTCGCACCAGCCAAAACCTTGCGCAAGGTTTGTACACCATAGAACACGCCTGCCGGTGTCTTACCTTGAATCAAGACGCCTTTGTCGCACACTTTGAGGCTGTAACCTTCTGGGGCAGCGATTTTGTCATCCAACTGCAACAAGATTTGATTGCCTTGACCCACTTTTGTAGTCAATTTGAGTGACAGGCCTGTGGTCTGCTTCACATATTCTGACAAGAACTGTGCTTCACGTTTCAGGTTCTTGTCACCCTTTTGATAGCAGATTTGGGTCTTTTCGTTCAGCGTGAACGCTACACCTTGTTTCTGTACGATTTGATTGGGCAAAGGTACTACGTCATAATGGGTTTGCTGAGCAAGAGAGGGCAAAGTCAAACCGAAAAAGCCAAGCACTAAGATGGCGGCATAGAAAGATTTGCGAATCATAAGTGAATATTTATTTAATATATGGTTTTACTCGTATTAAAGCATTAAGGCATCTATTCGTTTTTCCTACACTTCATTTTGGCATCATCGCATGAAATGCGCACTCCTGTAGTAAACTTTACAAAGGTATGGAATATTTTTGTATTTTTGTAAAAAAATGAGAGAATAATATCTATCAAGTGCGGCTATCATGCTCATGCCATGCCTGCCTCACGCATCCTTACGTTCAATTATCATGAGTTCAAACGAAAAAAATCAGGCCACCCTGCAGCGCTTTCTGACCTACCTAAAGGCAGACAAGGGCTACTCTCCACTCACATTGACAGCCTACGAGGGAGACTTAACTGATTTTGCAAAATTCATCGATTCCACCGAAGAAAACTTGACATGGCAAGATATTGATGCGGACCTCATCCGACGATGGGTCGTAGCCAGCAGAGAGGAGAAAATCAGCCCTCGCAGCATCAAGCGCCGATTGAGTTCGGTGCGCTCTTTCTACAAATATCTACTGATGATGGGAGAAGTAGACAAGAATCCTGCACGACTGGTCAAGAACCCCAAAGAAGACAAACCACTACCCTATTTCCTACGTCAAGAAGAAATCGACCAGCTCCTGGACCACACGAAATTTCCCGACACATTCGAGGGAATGCGCGACCGACTGATCATACTGACCTTTTATAGCACGGGCATACGTCGGGCTGAGCTCATCGGATTGAATATTGAGGACGTAGCGCTATCTGCAGGAGAAATCAAGGTAACTGGCAAGCGCAACAAACAACGCATCATCCCATTTGGTCAAGAACTAAAGGAAGCATTTGCGGCATACATCACAGCCAGGGCAGCACACCTCAAGCAATCTGTATGTACAAAAAATGCGATGAATAGGGCTTTTTTTATATCAAAATCTGGTCTACGAATATCTGAAGCAGATGTCTACAAGGTTGTATCAGGTTATCTATCGCTGGTCACTCTGCAAAAGCATCGTTCGCCACATATCCTGCGCCACACCTTTGCCACCACGATGCTCAACAATGGGGCAGACCTGCGTGCCGTACAGGAATTGCTCGGCCACGAGAGTCTAAAAACTACCGAGATCTATACCCACACCACCTTTGCCGAACTAAAAGAAATCTATGCCAAAGCCCACCCGCGTAACAAAAGCAAAGAAGACATCGATGAATAGCAAATTTTGCGATGAAATGGGACTTTTTTGAACAAACACCACGATTCATCACTCCGAATCAAGCAACAATTATCGGACCACATACTTTTAGCCATCAATTATAGTATACCACAGAGTCTATTCGGCGTTTTGTCCAAAGACATCACCACAGACTCTGCGGCAGGCTCCAATATATGACTTCTGCAAGTATATCCCTATCACATCCCTCCTATCAAAAAATCCCTATACAAACGAGACTACTATGAAGAAGTTCGCCTTTTCCCTCTTTTTCACACTTTGCGCCCTGCCTATCTTAGCTCAGCTCAACGTGCAGTTGCACTATGACTTCGGCCAGGCTATTCATGGCGAACAACTCTCCAACCGTCCACACTGGATAGCCACTATCGAAAATTTCACTCCCGACAAATGGGGCAGCACCTTTTTCTTTGCCGAGGGCGAGTTTGCCGACAAGACAGTGAAAAGTGGCTACGCAGAAATAGCCCGCGAATTGCAGTTCTGGAAAGCCCCCTTTGCCGTCCATATCGAATATAATGGCGGGCTATCCGCCGATGCTGGTGGTTACGACGACGCCTATCTCGGTGGAGCAGCTTGGAATTGGGCAAATAAGGACTTCACCCGCACATTCTCCGTGCAATTGCTCTATAAATATATGGCCAGACAGGCCAAAGGCAACCGCCACTCGTGGCAGCTCACCACTGTGTGGGGCATCCACTTCGCCAAGGGTCTCTGCTCCTTCATCGGCTATGCCGACCTATGGCAGGACAAGCGCGTGAATGGTTCACTCGTCCTGAGTAGCGAACCCCAATTTTGGGTAAACCTCAATGCCTTGAAACGTGTCGACGACCAGTTCAACCTGAGCGTAGGCAGCGAGTTAAGAATATCCAACAACCTCGTCTGGCCCACCACCGGCATAAACAACCGCTTCTATGCCATCCCCACCCTCGCTCTAAAGTGGACATTTTGACCCATTCCGAGGGAAGCATATTACCCCTTCGCCGCCCTACCTCAACCATTAATTTCACAAGCCAAGACCTTTTTCAAAAAACATTAGACCTTTTTTAAACAAGCCGTCGCGAAAATTCAAAAAGCTCTTACTTTTTTTCAACCATGTTACACTTTAGGAACAATTCTATTGTGAATTGCTTTCAAATTAGTACTTTTGCATAGGTAGAAACATCGGACGTTAGCCAGATTTCTTTTTGTAATGCGTTGTGAATTGCTTTCAAATTAGTATTTTTGCATAGGTAGAAACATCGGACGTTAGCCAGATTTCTTTTTGTAATGCGTTGTGAATTGCTTTCAAATTAGTATTTTTGCATAGGTAGAAACATCAGTCAGTTGATGCCCTCCCTCTGCGGAGGGGTTGTGAATTGCTTTCAAATTAGTATTTTTGCATAGGTAGAAACATCCTGAGCGCCGAACAAGATGCAGATGCTCGCGTTGTGAATTGCTTTCAAATTAGTATTTTTGCATAGGTAGAAACATCTTTATTGTCTTAAATAAGAAGGATTTGTCAGTTGTGAATTGCTTTCAAATTAGTATTTTTGCATAGGTAGAAACATCGTCAATAACTTGAGAACCTACATTAGCTCTGTTGTGAATTGCTTTCAAATTAGTATTTTTGCATAGGTAGAAACATCGCCAGGACATTTATTAGTCAATCTTTCCATGTTGTGAATTGCTTTCAAATTAGTATTTTTGCATAGGTAGAAACATCATTTCATGCAGAAGTTTTTTACTCTTTTCAGTTGTGAATTGCTTTCAAATTAGTATTTTTGCATAGGTAGAAACATCCGCACAAGGTCGTTAAAAGTCGGTAGCTGCGTTGTGAATTGCTTTCAAATTAGTATTTTTGCATAGGTAGAAACATCGCGTTCGCATACAAAAAAAGCGGCCAAAGCGTTGTGAATTGCTTTCAAATTAGTATTTTTGCATAGGTAGAAACATCAGACGATGACTATAAAAAATCACAGCTACCGTTGTGAATTGCTTTCAAATTAGTATTTTTGCATAGGTAGAAACATCGAGCGCCAGGCGGTATAGTTGTGAATTAGCGTTGTGAATTGCTTTCAAATTAGTATTTTTGCATAGGTAGAAACATCGCTGCTGTAAAGAACATCATAAGCATTTATGTTGTGAATTGCTTTCAAATTAGTATTTTTGCATAGGTAGAAACATCAGATTTACAACCATAAAAGCGGCCAAAGCGTTGTGAATTGCTTTCAAATTAGTATTTTTGCATAGGTAGAAACATCCGTAGAAAACCAAAGCAGCACGAAAGATACGTTGTGAATTGCTTTCAAATTAGTATTTTTGCATAGGTAGAAACATCTACAACGTGATGGATATACTTCCCCTTTGCGTTGTGAATTGCTTTCAAATTAGTATTTTTGCATAGGTAGAAACATCGTCCACCGTCTCGAAATCCTCCATCTCTGAGTTGTGAATTGCTTTCAAATTAGTATTTTTGCATAGGTAGAAACATCGCTGCTGTAAAGAACATCATAAGCATCGACGTTGTGAATTGCTTTCAAATTAGTATTTTTGCATAGGTAGAAACATCGCTCCTTTATTGGCTTTTGATAAATAGCAGTTGTGAATTGCTTTCAAATTAGTATTTTTGCATAGGTAGAAACATCTTTTGGTTGTTCTTTTTTGATGGGTTCTGCGTTGTGAATTGCTTTCAAATTAGTATTTTTGCATAGGTAGAAACATCACAATCTTCATATCATGATAATTTTCAGATGTTTACATTGCAAATTAGAAAAGAAAAAATCACATTAGTTTTTACCTCAAGAAAGGACTGCAAGTTGTTTTTGCAGTCCTTTTGAATTAGAATAGATTAGAACAATTCTAATTGCAATCCTGGTAATTGAGGCATTTGTGTCTTTTTCCCATGAAACAACTGAATTGCCCCAAATTGTTTGTCTGTGATGGTCAAAATACCAACTTTCCCATATTCAGGCAAATACGATTTAATCCGTTTTACGTGAACTTGTGCATTTTCACTACTGGCACAATGGCGTATATAGATAGAAAATTGAAACATGGTGAAACCATCTTGGACAATTTGTTTCCGAAACTTAGTAGCAGCCTTGCGGTCGCGCAGTGTTTCGGTGGGGAGATCAAAGAATACCAACACCCACATAACACGATACTCACTTAATCGATCCATATCTTTACTTTATCTCGGGATATACCACTTTTCTCAGTTCTCCACTAAAGCATTTATTAAGAGATACAGTAGTTTGAGTTGCAGCAACCATGAGCGGACTACGCGTGCCACCTATCAACACATCAAGGGTAGGAATCACAAGCAATTCTGCCTTCCACTCACGCGTCAATTCTTTGCCTGGAAGTCCTTTGCGTTGAACCAGCTTGAATACATGCTCATCCACATAAGGTCGATAGGGTTCCATTATATCATCTGCCAAGCAATAGGCATTGTAGCGATTGTGATGATGAATACCTAATGTAGGTAATAAGCCACTGGACACGAGCGCACGGGCAATAACAGCACGCAAGATGGCATATCCATAATTAAGCAGATTGTTGGGGGACACGCCATCACGATCGCGTACGAATCCTTCTATATATTGACCAAAAAGGTGCTTCCAGTAATAAGCAGCAGCTCGTCCTTCCAAATTGTCAGAGTCGCCACTCCTCACATCCTTTGCCCATACGCGCATACAATTCACTTCTATATCTCTACACTTCTGCAACACTGCAGCCTGATTGTTTATTTTGCATTGCACTGTTTGCTGCCACAATTGTTTTTTCAAAGGCAGGGAGGCCTCTATCTGCAGACGGAAGCGTTCGCTCTGAGTGGTATTACCACAAAGAGGGAGCATCAGCCCCACAGGCATCCCTCTGTCGTCACAAGTAATGAGGGCACAGTTGTTGGCAAGCAGAGCATCCATCACTCCCGTAGTGAGGGTGATGCGCTTATTATCCAACACCACAACACCGATGTCCTCGATGGGTTTCGTTATTACCGCCTTTTCCTTTATACATTCTACTAGTCCGGAGTTGCTTTCTACTTCCGGCATCTTAATCACCAGTTGCTTATTGCGCAATGACAAATAGGTAGGATTGCCAAAATACAAGGTTCGTTTAATCATAGTGACAAAAGATTTAAAGGTTAAACAAAAGAGACAAAAAAGGGATTACTGCATTAGCAATAATCCCATTGGTCTATTTAATATTCTCCGACAGAAACAATTTCACCAATATGGTTGATGCGAACTTTAATTATATTTCTAAGAAACTGCAATGATTTATATTGTTTATACGTTAAATCCCGTAGTTCTTTCATATCGCAAACTGTTGTTTCCAAATGATGCCTAAACTTATAGTCTCTTACCGTACTATTACCATACATTACCTTTGACATAGTCTGCACCCTAAACAAATTCGGGCTTATCAATGCATAATTATTGGGATCCAGCAAATCAACTTCTCTCGGATCAAAACCTGTTGTTTCATTCGGAAATACGAAATATTCATTTTGCTTCATGGTGTAGAGGAATTTCCACCCCTCGTCACGTTTGTATTCCCTATCAACAGCAGGAAGGCCTTGATTGACGCGCGCCACTGCCTCGTAGAAGGAGACTACACGTTCATCCAACTCCATGCGAGGTTCACCATTTTCGTCGAGGATGGGATTCCCCTTCTTGTCAAGTACTGGTTTTTGATAGATAGCAACATGGTGATTGTTGGATGTATTCACGAAATCTACCGGTATTGTTTTACCTTGTTCGTCGAGCACCAGGCGTCCCTCTTTGTCACGTTTGTCATGAAGTGATTGCGCATTGCTCACACCATAGATTGTGACTCGCTTGATACATATACCTTGCGCCTGATTTAACCATATCGGATTTTCCTCTAAATTGGTAAATGCTTTCTTAGGGTCGCCTCCAAATGCTTCGAGACGCGCTTCGAGTAATTTGCGAATTTTGGCATCCACCACCTTAGCTACATTCAAGTCGGGCGAAATGTCCTTGCGAATGGTGTAGGTCGTATCAAAACTTACGGTTTTTACCTTGGATGGAACAGCCTTCGTATGTGCTTCGTTCAACCAAATGGGGTTCTTATCCAAAGCATTCTTTCCTGTAAATGCTTTCTTGGGATCTCCGCCAAATTCATTAAGGCGCCAAAGCAAGGCCTCGCGATATATTGCCTTGCAGACGGTTGCAATCTTTTCCATATCAAAGGCAGAACCTACAGTTTCTTCCTTTGTCGCATATTCTCTGCGGCTGCCATAGATAGTTTCGTTGTGCAATTGTCCACGAGGTGTGAGTTGTACCTTTGTATAGGTACCTCCCTTAGGTTTATGTACTTTATTGACATTGAGGGTAACCACTTTGTTTTTCGCCTTAATTGAGACAAGAATTTGCTCCAAGTGTCGCAAGGCTTCTGCCCTGAATGCATGCAAGGGGATTGGTGCTTTGGCACGTCCGTTTTGGAAATACGAATTGCGGATAGCATACAGTTCGGATCCCTCTTGATGAGCTGCATTCTTATTGTTGAAGTATTGAACAAAAGCAGGCTTAGTGAATGCCACCGTAAGAGCATCCATAGCATGATGGCGATGATCGTTGCGCTTGGTCCAATCTGTGATACGTCCGATTTGACGACCATCACGATCTTGATGATAGGACACCTTGCCTATCGCAGCATATTTATCCCAGTTCAATTCTTTCATAACATCAATCAATTCCCAGTCCTTGCGCAATTGCTCGGTGATGCTTCCGGAAGTCGCTACAACACTGCGACAGATGGTATGAAGCATAGACAAGGCTCGCTTAGCAATATACTGTGTATTGCGCAAGTCTCGGTCTATAAAATCCGCTGGAATTTCAGCTTCGGTCATCTTCAACTTCTTCAATTTCGTCTTCTGCTGTGCAAAAAGCGACGTACAAGCAGAGAGGTAACGTTTCAGTCCTTCTTCACCATAGGTTTCACGCACAAAATCATAAGCGGTCTGACTACCCTTATTTATATTAACAGAGCGATATTCCAAGGTCTTGTTAGAGAAAGAGTCGTCAAAGAGTCTTGCTTTAGGGATAATATGCTCGATATCTATTTCTTTTGAAAAGAGTTTTTCACGTGGTATATAGATATCTGAATAAAGTGTTTTATATCCGTTTGCCTTGAGTTCTTCGTAAAGGCGATAACGAATAATATCATTGCGCGAGGGGTTAGATATTCCAAACTCCTTCTGCAATAGTTCGCGGATTTGTTCTTGCTGTTTGGTTGCTACTGAAATAGCCTTGGTCATCTGCTCACGTTCCTTCTGATTCTTCTTGAGCTCGCGTGCCAGTTCTACACGGATTTCATCTGGGCGTCCGTAAGTATTGATAATTTCATTGACCACATTCACCATTTGGTTGAGAATCTTCTCAACGACAGGATTGCGCAAGGCATTTTTAGGCAACAGTTCGAGTTGATCCAATAATTCTTTTTGCTCAATTTCTTCCTTAGTCAAGGAACTTGCCGAATGGCGATAACCAGCGTAGGTGCAAGCGACGTCATAACCGCATCCTTCCTTCATATAAGGCAGAATCTTTCGAATGGCCTTGGCGCTTAAACTGCCATAGTCATCTTCAAAAACAATATCCATAAGAGGGCCTACATAATCTGCAGGACAATTGCACAACGTCGTCAATTTCTCTTTTAATTTACTATCACCTGTAGCAGAGTTATCACCCTCGAATGAGTAAAGTAAATGCCAGAGTTTGTAAGAGGTTTGTTCGTCTAAAGCTTTGTCCAGATAAATCTGAGTATCTAGAATATTGCAGTTCCACCCCAAAGTTTTAAATACTGCATAAGTCTGAGATTTAAGGTCGGATGTTGATTTTTTAAAATCGAGCGGTTCATGGCCACTCAGATCCATCATCTTACTGAATGCTTGGTAGAGCGAGTGTCCCGTTGTGTTTCCTTTTAGGCATTCAAAATTAAGGTCAAGCGACTCCGTTTTACCAAACAATAAATTCAGCACTTGAGACTTCTTCAATTCTGCCTTAATAGAGAGTTCCTCTGCCAACATTTCTTTTTCTTCCTGAGTAAGGCGCCTTCTACCTTCTAGTTCTAATGTTTCAGTGGCCTCCGTAGCATTACTTGGAGATATGATATTTTTCTTCGCTCTCTTTTTCTTACCAAAATCATCTACAACAATCACTTCAACATTATTGAGTGTCTGCCAAATTTTGAAATCTTGAAACAATAGTGAAGAACGTGGAACGACACGACTACCCACAACTATCGTCTTCGTTTTTCCATTGCACACCACCTCTTTCTCCTGGCGTTCAAATTCACACATACTAATGAGTGATTTTTGGCTTTTCAAACGACGTTGATAGAAAATAACAACATCACGAATCTCTGCCTTTAATTCTGGAGTCAACTGAGAATGGAAACGTGCTTGACTTTCCCATATCGTTTCAAACTCGTCCATATAATCCTGGCGATAAAACACAAGATTCTTCAAACTATTATGGCGATTTTCGTTAAGTCGACTCATCAAATACTGTCCTACAGTAATATTGTTGAAGAAAAGATTCTTGCTTCGATCACTAATCGCTCCTAAATAGCCACTAGACTTATTAATATCAGCATTGATTTCCTGAAAGACAATTGCCAAATTCTCAGGATGCATTTTCTCTGAAAGGGCCTTATGCCTCCACTCATAGTTTTCCTTTTTCAACTCTACTCCTTTGACCTTACGATTGGGTTTAGTAAGCTGAAATACTACATCCTTTACTTCATTTTGTGCTAAGGTTTCATTCCAAACCTTACGCTGCTCAGTCCAGACAAAGTATTGAGCTAGAGTATCCCATGTTTGAGAAGCGTTTTTCCCAACGAGTCTTTCCTTAAGTTCAAAAGTAAGAACTTCTGGATAAAATTGAGCCTGATAATCCCAAATACGATCAAATTCTTGTTGGAGGTCGGAACGATAAAAGTCGGGAAGCACTTTTTTGCCTTCGCTTAAAATCTGAAAGCACAATTGTCCTGGAGTAATATTTTCATCATATAACCTTTTCGCTATAGTCATCCCATCTATCAACTTACCATCCTCTCCACTTTTAGCCTTACGACTGCTCTTATAACCTCTCTTCTTGTTTATCATAAGGAGCACACGTGCAAACTCTTCTAAAGAGATTTTATCTACCACAGCCTTCGCACGTAAGTTATAAGTTTCATAAGTGGAGTTTGCTCCATTTTCAGAAAGTAACGTTTGATCTGTTATAAAACCATTCTTCCGAAGAATGCTCAATAAGGTAGCACGACGTTGCTTATACCGCAGAAGATTACGATGAGCACCACGTTTAAGACGTCTCACTTGATTCGTCTCAACTGCTTTACCTTTTTCAAAGTTTGAGGATTCGTCTACAGTTAAAGGATTCACACGTACCCCTAACTTTATAATAGAAGATTGTTCTGACTCATGTTCTGCTTCGTTAACCAAAGCCCAACCAATACTTGTTGTACCAAGATCTAGTCCCAATATTCTTTTCATGGTATATTCTTTTTAAAATTATGTCCAAATATAAACAAATAAATAGAAATAGGCTGAAAAATTTGGTGGAATCATTTAAATGCATTTACTTTGCAGTACTAATTTGAAGCAATTCTCAATAAGGATTTAGTTCCGTTGTGAAAACATTAGGTTGCCCTCGTCCTTTATCGGGGGCTATTTTTATATCTACTGCTGAATCGTCACAAGGGGTGTTTTCCGTGATGCTTGGCTAGCCCACTACACTTAACTACTATCCACTTTTTGTTTGTATATCTTATATATTTATTGCATTCCTATTTCAACAGACTAATTTGGCACAAAGGTAAAAGTTGATTAGAGATGCTATTAAATTGTCCGTTGGTCTATGTTTACTGGCAAAAGTAACAAAAGATTTCAAAAAAGCGCCTGTTTTTGTTTACATATTCAGACATTATATGTATTTTTGTAAACAAATATAACAGAATTCCGCAAACTTATGATCAAAAACCCACATTTTCCTCTTAAATTACGCCTAGCACGTAAGGTGCTGGGGTGGAGCATGGATGATCTGGTAGAGCGTATGGAGGGCATGGTGTCGAAGCAGAGTATTTCTAGATACGAGAGGGGACAAATGCATCCCAAAATGGATGTACTGGAAAAGATGGCGGAGATAATGGGGGTGGAGATACCATATTTCTTTGATCAGGGCATGAAGACTGATGCGGTCTGCTTGAGACGTACTGCTGTGTATGAACTGACCACGAATGAGGAGGAAGAGATCTCAACAAGGCTGGCATTTTGGGCGGAAAGGTACGTGGCGATGGAGCAGAAAAGCGGTTTCTTCCGTGAATTCAAAAATCCACTGAAGGGGATGACTGTAGAAAATGTGGAGGATGCAATACGAGCGGCTGACCTGCTGAGAAGGGTGTGGAACGTGGGGGATGGACCTATATGCAGCGTACTGAGATTGCTGGAAAGAAAGGGGGTGAGGATTCTGCAGACGGAACTGCCACACGAGATCCTTGGACTGAGCACGTGGGCGGACGAGGCATACCCTTTGATCGTGCTGTCTGACTGCAAGGAGAACACAACGGTAGAGAGGACTAGATTTACTGCTCTGCACGAACTGGGGCATCTACTATTGGAAATCCCTGAGGATGTAGACGAGGAGCGTATCTGCAATCAATTTGCCGGTGTTTTCCTACTGCCACCCTCAACGCTATTTGAAGAAATCGGGAAGCAACGAGATGAAATCGGTCTAAAGGAGGCTATGGATCTACACATGCTATATGGGGTGTCGGTGGCGGCACTGATTCATCAAGCACTGGACCTGAAGATTATCACGAGGGAACACTACAACTGGTGGTTTGAAGAGGTGATACGTAAAAACCGAAAGGAGGAGGGATGGGGCACTTACCCATTCCCCGAGACATTGGCTAGGGAGATGAGGATAAGTGATATTATAAAAGGTGCTTCTGAGAAAGATAAATAATAAGGTGATTATAACAGTGACCAGATATGGAGAAAACCATTGGGGCAATCTGATTACTTTGTCACAACGCTATCAACATATATTTTCAAAATGGATGTAACTGGATATGCCAATGCATTGAAATATTTGTAGCAGAAAACAGAGCTTTAAATACATAGGACGTGGTCCAGGAAGGGCGAGTGTGCAAATATTGCATCTCGCCTATTTTATTTATTCCTCTAAGTGACTATCTCATGATGGCTATTTGTGGAGATAAAAGGATGTTTTATATACCAAGATGTTCTTACAAAAAAAGGGGAACAGAAAAAAAATAAAAAAAAATCAGATCATTGGAACTGCCTGTATAAATCGGCGAAGTGAAGCGTTCTCTGAATGTTAAAAAAGTCAAACAAGAGTCATTAAGATGAAGACGGGGTAGCGAGCATTGTAACTTTGCATCAGTATTGGACATAAACGTTCAAACCGAAGCGTTAATGAATTTTATGAAAGATACTGCGCTCTTTGACTTAATGTACACAATAATTATAAAAGGTCATACTACCTCTCCATACGAAAGACATAAAGGAGACGTTGGATTTGCCGCAAAAAATATCTGAAACGAAGAACGGGAGTTTCGGTGGCATTTGGCCTACTGGATATCATTATACAAGTAGGAATTTGGGGATAATTTGCTACAGTTCGTGCCCAGGCTCTATATTAATGCATCAAATAATGGGGGAATAGAATTATAGAAAGTGATGCAGAAGGTTTACCTTGGTGCAGGGAATGTGAAAGAAAGAGGAATGTGTGCTGATAGATATGTGAAAGGGACTACTGAAAGTAAAAGAAGGGTGGCAGGAGAGAAGATATACAAAGAGGGTGTGCCACCCTGGACACACCCATCTTGAAACATATTGCGATTGAGAATATTATTCTGCTGCTGTTTCTTCTGCTGCAACTTCTGTAGCTGGAGCTTCTGCAACTTGAGCAGCACTCTTCTTACCTGAACGACGAGTACGAGGAGCTTTCTTCTCAGTCTTAGCCATGTTTTCGTTGTAGTCTACCAATTCGATGAAGCACATTTCTGAACCATCACTTGGACGGAAACCAGTCTTGATGATACGAGTGTAACCACCAGGACGGTTAGCTACCTTTTGTGATACTTCTCCGAAGAGTTCTGTTACTACATACTTGTCTTGAAGGTAACGGAAAACTACACGACGTGAAGCTGTAGTGTCCACCTTGCAACGAGTGATAAGTGGCTCAACGTACTTCTTCAACGCTTTTGCCTTAGCAAGAGTCGTATTGATTCTTTTGTGCTTAATCAAAGAACATGCCATGTTAGAAAGCATAGCTGCTCTGTGAGAAGCTGTACGGCTCAAATGATTGAATTTCTTGTTATGTCTCATTTTTTATTATTCCTTATCTAATTTATATTTAGAAATGTCAGTTCCAAACGACAAATTTTCTCTCTCAAGCAACTCTTCCAATTCTACCAATGACTTCTTACCAAAGTTGCGGAATTTGAGAAGATCTGCCTTGTTAAACTGTACAAGATCACCTAATGTATCAACATCAGCAGACTTGAGACAGTTGAGAGCACGAACAGAGAGGTTCATGTCGACAAGACGTGTCTTGAGTTTTTGACGCATGTGAAGGATTTCTTCATCGAATTCTTCATTATCCAAATCAGCGCCATCCTCGATGGTAATCTTTTCATCAGAGAAGAGCATAAAGTGGCATATAAGAATCTTTGCAGCTTCTTTCAATGCATCCTTTGGATGAATGGAACCGTCCGTAGTGATTTCGAGCACGAGCATATCGTAGTCAGTCTTCTGCTCAACGCGGAACGGCTCAACTGCATACTTGACATTACGGATAGGAGTGTAAATAGAATCGATAGCAATCGTATTAACATCTTTGCAGAACTCGCGGTTTTCGTCAGCGGGGACATAACCACGACCCTTGTTAATGCTGATTTCTATCTGCATCGTGGCTTTGGGTTCGAGATGGCAAATCACTAATTCAGGATTTAACACTTCAAATCCAGAAAGGTACTTGTTAAGGTCACCAGCCTTGAACTCAGTAGAGTTAGATACAGTGACGCTAACTGTTTCAGTTTCGAATTCTTCAACTAACTGTTTGAAGCGTACCTGCTTCAGGTTGAGGATAATGTTGGTTACGTCCTCAATTACTCCGGGCACAGAAGCAAACTCATGCTCAACACCATCGATTTTGATGGTGTTGATAGCAAAGCCTTCTAGCGACGAGAGCAAGATGCGACGTAGCGCATTTCCGATGGTTGTGCCGAAACCAGGCTCCAAAGGACGGAACTCAAACTTTCCGTACTTAGAGTCATTTTCCAACATTACCACTTTATCGGGTTTTTGAAATGCTAATATCGCCATGAATATATTCAGTTTATAAATTAGTTTTTAGAGTACAACTCGACGATCAATTGTTCCTTGATGTTTTCAGGAATATCTGCACGTTCGGGCTTGTGAAGCATCTTACCAGACTTAGTTGCTTCGTCCCATTCCATCCAAGCATACTTGCTGTGGTTGAAACCTGCGAGCGAGTCAGCAATTACTTCCAAAGACTTAGACTTTTCACGAACTGCGATGATTTGACCGGGTTTTACGCTATAAGAGGCGATATTAACGACTTGACCATCTACTGTGATGTGCTTGTGGTTAACCAACTGACGAGCAGCAGCACGAGTAGGAGCGATACCTAAACGGTATACTACGTTGTCAAGACGACATTCCAAATTTTGAAGAAGTACTTCACCTGTAATACCACTGTGTGAAGCAGCCTTTTCAAACATGTTGCGGAATTGCTTTTCCAAAACGCCGTATGTATATTTCGCCTTTTGCTTTTCAGCCAACATGATACCATATTCTGATGTCTTACGACGACGTGAGTTACCATGTTGTCCTGGAGGATAGTTACGCTTTGCAAGTACCTTATCTGCTCCAAAAATAGCCTCACCGAACTTACGAGCGATACGAGACTTAGGACCTGTATATCTAGCCATATTTTTCCAATTATACGATTAAATGATTATACTCTTCTTCTCTTAGGAGGACGGCAACCGTTGAATGGCAACGGAGTTACGTCGATGATTTCAACTACTTCGATACCTGCGCCATGGCATGCACGAATAGCAGATTCACGACCATTACCAGGACCCTTAACATAGGCTTTCACCTTGCGAAGACCGAGATCGTAAGCCACCTTTGCACAATCTTGAGCAGCCATTTGAGCTGCATAAGGAGTGTTCTTCTTTGAACCACGGAAGCCCATCTTACCTGCTGATGACCAAGAGATAATTTGACCTTCGCTATTTGCCAAAGATACAATGATATTATTGAAAGAGCTATGTACGTGCAATTGACCCATTGCATCAACTTTTACCACTCTCTTCTTAGTAGCGACTGTTTTCTTTGCCATATTCTATTTATTATTTAGTAGCTTTTTTCTTATTTGCAACAGTCTTTTTGCGACCCTTGCGAGTACGTGCATTGTTCTTAGTGCTTTGACCACGAACAGGAAGACCAATACGGTGACGAATACCACGGTAGCAACCGATGTCCATCAAACGCTTAATATTAAGTTGGATTTCTGAACGGAGGTCACCTTCTACCTTAAATTCTGCACCGATAATTTCACGAATCTTTGCAGCTTGATCGTCTGTCCAGTCCTTTACCTTAATATCTCTATCAATACCGGCTTTGTCCAAAATCTTAGCCGAACTACTGCGACCAATACCATAAATGTAGGTCAAAGCAATTTCGCCTCGCTTATTTTGAGGCAGGTCTACACCAACAATTCTTATTGCCATATAATTATACTTTTAATATGCGAAAACTGGATTAACCCTGACGTGTTTTGAATTTAGGGTTCTTTTTGTTAATCACGTACAGGCGACCCTTACGACGCACGATCTTGCAGTCAGCAGTGCGCTTCTTTAATGATGCTCTTGTTTTCATATTCTTGTTTTTCTTTATTTGTATCTAAACACGATTCTTCCTTTTGTGAGGTCGTATGGACTCATTTCAACTTTCACCTTATCTCCAGGGAGAATTTTAATGTAGTGCATACGCATCTTACCAGATATGTGAGCAGTGATTTCATGCCCATTCTCTAACTCAACCTTGAACATTGCATTGCTTAATGCTTCTACAATTGTTCCGTCTTGTTCGATAGCTGTTTGTTTCGCCATGTTAATTATTTTGTCGTTCTACTTCTTCAATACCTTCAAATGAGGATAAGATTTCTGCCTTACCATGATGGATTGCAATGGTATGTTCGAAATGCGCAGCAGGTTTACGATCTCGAGTGATAACACTCCAACGATCTTCCATCAGCTGAATCTCTGGACTACCTAAGGTAATCATTGGTTCAATTGCAATACAAAGACCGTTTTTCAATTGTTTTCCTGTCCCCTGTCTACCATAATTTGGCACTTGAGGGTCTTCGTGCATTTCTCGGCCGATACCATGTCCGACGAATTCCTTGACTACGCCATAACCATATTGTTCACAATGTGATTGAACTGCGTAACTGATGTCTCCGATTCTACGTCCGACGATTGCCTGATCTATTGCTTTGTACAGGGACTCTTTTGTCACCCTAAGCAATTGTTTGATTTCTTCTGAGACTTCGCCTACACAAAATGTATAACATGAATCTCCATTGAAACCATCAAGCAATGCTCCACAATCGACTGATACTATATCACCTTCTTTCAAAGGCTCGTCATTGGGAATCCCGTGAACTACAACTCCATTGACTGAAGTGCAAAGCGAAGCAGGAAAGGGAGAACCATATGGATTTGGAAAACCCTTGAATGTAGGAACTGCTCCGTGATCACGGATAAATTGTTCAGCCAAGGTGTCTAACTCGCGGGTAGTGACACCCGGCTTTACAATTTTAGCAACTTCTGTGAGAGTTTGACCAACCAGTAGATTGGCATTTCTCAGCAGATTTATTTCATCCTCTGTTTTTAAGTAAATCATCAGAAGTTGTAACGATTAATTAATATGCAGAGACAGACGCACCGCGAGAGCGAGTGTGACCTGAGTTCAACAAACCATCATAACGTCTTACTAAAAGATGACTCTGTACTTGTTGGATGGTGTCGAGAACAACACCCACAAGGATCAACAGAGAAGTACCTCCAAAGAATTGTGCGAAACTTTGTTTTACACCAAACAAACCTGCGAATGCTGGCATGATGGCGATGATTGCTATAAACAAAGATCCCGGCAGCAAAAGGCGAGTCATCACCTTGTCTAAATAATCTGCAGTACTCTTACCGGGTTTGATACCTGGAATAAATCCGTTGTTGCGCTTCATATCTTCTGCCATTTGAACGGGGTTCAAAGTGATAGCAGTATAGAAATATGTGAACGCTACGATAAGTGCAACATACACTACATTGTAAGGGATACTGGTATAATCACGGAAACTACTGAAGAAACCATTACCGTCGCCTGTTGTAGAAAGAGTCAAAGGAATGAACATGATTGCTTGAGCAAAGATGATAGGCATAACATTTGCCGCAAACAACTTCAAGGGGATGTATTGACGTGCACCACCAACTTGACGATTACCTTCAACACGCTTAGCATATTGTACAGGAACCTTTCTTGTTGCCTTTACCAAGAGAATAGCCAAAGCCATTACTGCAAGGAGAGCCAAAATTTCGAAGAGGAACATAATAAATCCACCACCTTCGGCACCTGACCATGCTGATACAAATTCTTCAATAATAGCTGACGGGAGACGGGCAATGATACCAATCATGATGATCATTGAAACACCGTTACCAATACCCTTGTCGGTAATGCGCTCACCGAGCCAAAGGATAAACATACTACCAGCTGCAAGGATAATCGTAGACGTTGCAAGGAAACCAAAGCCATCACCTGCTTCGAATGCAGGACCAACTTGGTACTTTAAGTTAATCAAATACGCTGGTGCTTGAAACAAAAGGATTGCAATTGTCAACCAACGGGTATATTGATTAATCTTGCGACGACCGCTTTCGCCTTCGCGTTGCATCTTTTGGAAATAAGGAATTGCAACGGCACACAACTGAATGACAATCGATGCTGAAATGTAAGGCATGATACCCAACGCAAATACAGAAGCATTTGAGAAAGCACCACCCGAGAACATGTTCAACAAAGACATCAAACCTTCGCTAGTTTGTTCTTGCAAAGCACCTAACTTGTTAGGATTGATACCAGGCAATACAATGAATGAGCCAAAACGGTAAATAGCAACAAAGAGGAGAGTGATGAGGATTCGAACTCTCAAATCCTCAATTCTCCAAATGTTTTTAATGGTCTCGATTATCTTTTTCATGAATAGAGATTGGATTAGATTTTAGTTGTTGTACCACCAAGAGCTTGAATAGCAGCTTCTGCAGTCTTAGAGAAAGCATGAGCTTCAACAGCCAACTTGATAGTCAACTCACCATTACCAAGAATCTTTACCAATTGGCGAGAAGAAATAAATCCTGCTGCGATCAATTCTTCAACACCAATCTTTTCATAACCATTAGCTTCTGCCAAAGTCTGAAGAGTAGAGAGGTTGATAGCCTTGTATTCTACACGATTTATATTCTTGAAGCCGAACTTAGGTACGCGACGTTGCAAAGGCATCTGTCCGCCCTCAAAACCTATTTTCTTGCTGTAACCAGAACGTGACTTAGCACCCTTGTGACCACGAGTAGAAGTACCACCCATGCCAGAACCTGGACCACGACCGATACGCTTACGTGTTTTTACAGCACCTTCTGCAGGTTTTAAAGTATGTAATTTCATAACTTCTTCGTTGTTTTATTTATTCTACGACAGTTACCAAGTGGTGTACTTTACGAACCATACCCTGTACTACAGGATTGTCTTCCTTTTCTACTACTTGATTCATCTTTTTCAATCCGAGAGCATCGAGCGTGCGCTTTTGATCGATAGAAGCACCAATACGGCTTCTCGTTTGTTTGATCTTTATTGTTGCCATAGTAATATTATCCTCTAAATACTTTTTCCAAAGATACACCACGATGCTGTGCAACAGTGCGTGCATCACGCATTTCACTCAAAGCCTTGATAGTAGCCTTAACCAAGTTGTGAGGGTTAGAAGAACCCTTAGACTTAGCCAAAACGTCAGTTACGCCTGCGCTTTCCAATACAGCACGCATAGCACCACCTGCTACTACTCCGGTACCTTCTGATGCAGGAAGAATCACTACTTCTGCGCCACCAAACTTAGCAGCTTGTTCGTGAGGTACTGTACCCTTCAATACGGGAACCTTAACCAAGTTCTTCTTTGCAGCTTCAACACCCTTAGCGATAGCAGCTGTAACTTCGCCAGCCTTACCAAGACCGCATCCGATTACTCCCTTGCCGTCACCAACAACGACGATTGCTGCAAACGTAAAGGTACGACCACCTTTGGTTACTTTAACTACGCGATTGATAGCAACCAGTCTATCTTTCAATTCTTCGCTATTAACAATTACTCTGTTTGCCATAATCAATTAGAATTTAAGTCCACCTTTACGTGCACCTTCAGCAACTTCTTTCACACGACCGTGGTAAAGATAACCATTACGGTCAAATACAACAGTTGTGATACCAGCTTCAAGTGCTTTTTGAGCTACAAGTTCGCCAACCTTAGCAGCTTGTTCCTTCTTAGGCATAGCTTCCATGCCCAAAGATGATGCTGCAACGAGTGTGCTTGCAGTTTCGTCATTGATGATTTGTACGTAAATCTGCTTATTGCTTCTGAATACGCTCATGCGGGGACGCTCGGTAGTACCAGAGATTTTATTGCGAACCCGATATTTAATCTTAATGCGTCTTTGTTCTTTCTTAGTTGTCATAATCTTACAAATTTAAAATTACTTAGCACCTGCAGACTTACCGGACTTTCTACGGATTTGCTCACCGAGGAACAAGATACCCTTACCCTTGTAAGGTTCAGGCTTGCGGAATGAACGGATTTTTGAGCAAACCATACCGAGAAGTTGCTTGTCGCAAGACTCTAAACAAATATACGGGTTTTTATTTCTCTCAGACTTTGTTTCCACCTTGATTTCAGGGGGGAGTTGGAGGAAGATCGCGTGAGTGTAACCGAGAGAGAATTCAATCAAGTTGCCTTGATTTGAAACACGGTAACCTACACCTACGAGTTCCATTTCCTTCTTGTATCCTTCTGATACACCAACTACCATGTTGTTAACGAGAGAACGATACAAACCGTGGTAAGCATGCTTTTGCTTAGTTTCCACGTCTGTGTTGTTTTCGTCAACTGTGAGTGTGATAACGTTGTCTTCAACTGTTACGATGATAGAAGGATCTACAGCTTGGCTTAACTCACCCTTTGGTCCTTTTACAGACACTACATTATCCTTCAGCGTTACAGTAACTCCTGCAGGGATGTTAATCGGCAATTTACCTATTCTAGACATATTTCCTCCTATTATTAGTAAACATAGCAAAGCACTTCACCACCAATCTTCAAGGTAGCAGCTTCTTTGTCTGTCATTACACCTTTGGACGTTGAGATAATTGCAATACCAAGTCCGTTGATAACTCTAGGCATATCCTTGTAACCTGTATACTTACGCATACCAGGAGTAGATACGCGGGTCAAGCTCTTAATAGCGTTAACCTTAGTTTGAGGATTGTACTTCAAGGCAATCTTGATTGAGCCTTGAGGACCATCTTCAACAAATTTGTAGTTGAGGATGTAACCCTTGTCGAAGAGAATCTTAGTGATTTCCTTCTTCAGATTTGACGCAGGCACTTCAACAACTCTGTGCTTAGCCTGAATTGCATTACGCAATCTGGTCAAATAATCTGCTATTGGATCTGTCATAATAAAAATTGTTTAATTAATCGGGACTGTCCCGACAATATTAAAAAATTAAAAATAAATTACCAGCTTGCTTTCTTTACACCGGGGATCAAACCGCTAGAAGCCATTTCTCTGAATTGGATACGAGAGAGACCGAACAAGCGGATATATCCTTTTGGACGACCAGTGATCTTGCAACGATTGTGCAAACGGATAGGGTTAGCGTTGCGAGGAATGCTTTGGAGTTTACGTGCTGCTTCGTATGCTTCTGCAGGATCGTTAGACTTGTTAACAATTTCCTTCAATGCTGCACGCTTAGCCGCATACTTGGCTACTAACTTGGCTCTTTTTACTTCGCGAGCCTTCATGGATTCTTTTGCCATATCTCAATTAGTTATTTTTAGCGTTTTTAAAAGGCAGACCGAACTCTTTCAACAATGCATAACCTTCTTCGTCTGTTGGAGCAGAAGTCACGAATGTGATATTCATACCGAGGATACGATCGATTGTATCAATGTTGATTTCAGGGAAGATGATTTGTTCTTGGATACCGAGGGTATAGTTACCACGACCGTCGAACTTGCTTTCAATACCCTTGAAGTCACGGATACGAGGCAAAGCCACGCGAACCAACTTTTCAAGGAATTCGTACATCTTCTCACGACGAAGTGTTACCATAACACCGATAGGCATCTTCTTACGAAGTTTGAATTGAGCAACGTCCTTCTTAGAAACTGTTGCTACTGCCTTTTGACCAGTGATTGCAGTAAGTTCGTTAATAGCTACTTCGATGATTTTCTTATCCGCTGTAGCCATACCCAAACCCTGATTGATAACAATCTTCTTGAGTACTGGGATTTGCATTGAAGAAGAGTAGTTAAACTGCTTCATCAAAGCCGGAGCAATACGCTCGGCATATTCCTTCTTAAGGTTTGCTGTATTACTCATTATTTAATCTCCTCTCCTGATGTTTTAGAATAACGAACCAACTTACCATTCTCATTACGACGGCGACCTACGCGAGTAGCCTTGCCAGTCTTTGGGTCAACCACATTCAAGTTTGAGATGTGGATAGGTGCTTCCATCTTTACGATGCCACCTTGAGGGTTCTTAGCGCTAGGCTTCTGACTTTTAGAAACCATATTTACGCCTTCGACGATAGCACGTTGCTTTTCTACAAGCACTTTGAGGACCTTACCAGTTTGTCCCTTGTTTTCGCCTGCGTTAACGTAAACTGTATCGCCGCTTTTGATATGTAACTTACTCATACTATCTGATTTCTGTATTAAAGTACTTCTGGTGCCAAAGAAACCACTTTCATGTTGACTGCACGGAGTTCACGAGCAACAGGACCGAAGATACGGCTAGCTCTCAATTCACCAGCGTTGTTCAAGAGTACACACGCATTGTCATCAAAACGGATGTATGAACCATCTGGTCTGCGAATCTCTTTCTTAGTACGTACGATCAAAGCCTTTGATACTGCACCTTTTTTAATATCACTCGACGGAATCACACTCTTTACAGAGACAACGATTACATCGCCGACAGAAGCATAGCGTCTTCTAGTACCACCGAGAACTCGGATACAGAGTGCTTCACGTGCACCGCTATTATCTGCTACTGTTAATCTAGATTCTGACTGTATCATAATTACTTAGCTCTTTCTACAATTTCAACCACTCTCCAACGCTTTGTCTTACTCAAAGGACGAGTTTCCATGATCAACACAGTGTCACCCATGTTGCAGTCATTCTTTTCATCATGAGCATGGTACTTCTTAGTCTTGGAGATAAATTTACCATAAATAGGGTGTTTTTCCTTGAACTTAGCTGCAACTACAATGGTCTTGTCCATCTTGTTGCTAACCACAACACCTTGTCTTGTTTTTCTTAAATTTCTTTCCATCAGGCGACCATTTTATTTGTTAAGTTCACGCAACACAGTTTTCATTTTAGCGATATCACGACGTGCAGCTTTGATCTGTGCAGGGTTTTCCAAAGGAGAGATGCTGTGGTTCAAAACCATTTGGTTGTACTTAGCAACCTCAGCCTCGATGCGCTCAGCCAATTCATTGGCAGGGATTTGTCTAATTTCTGCAATTTTCATAATCAAGCATTTTTATCGTAATCGTGTCTCACTACAAACTTTGTGGTAACAGGAAGCTTTTGTGCTGCCAAGCGAAGAGCTTCTTTAGCTACTTCAAAGGGTACACCTTCCAATTCAAAGATAATACGTCCTGGGGTAATTGGGAATACATATCCTACGGGATCACCCTTACCCTTACCCATACGTACGTCAGCTGGCTTCTTAGTAATTGGTTTATCTGGGAAGATACGAATCCAGCTTTGTCCTTCACGTTGCATGTAACGTGTCATTGCGATACGTGCAGCTTCGATTTGGCGACCAGTGAGCCAGTGTGTATCAAGGCTCTTTATACCAAAACTACCGAATGCAAGTTGATTGCCACGTTGTGCATTACCTTTGCAACGGCCTTTTTGTGGTCTTCTGTATTTTGTTCTTTTTGGTTGTAACATAATACTCTAAGTGTGAATTAACGGTTGTTGTTTCTCTTGTTACGGAACTTGCGGCCATTGCCATTATTGTTTCTGCGTCCGCTTTCCTTTTCAGGAGTGAAGTTTGGAGTAAGATCGCGCTTGCCATAAACTTCACCGCGGCAGATCCAAACCTTGATACCGAGGATACCAACTTTTGTCAAAGCTTCAGCGTGGCAATAGTCGATATCAGCACGGAGTGTGTGCAAAGGAGTACGTCCTTCTTTGTACATTTCGCTACGTGCCATTTCAGCACCATTCAGACGTCCACTGATTTGCACCTTGATACCTTCAGCGCCAGCATGCATTGCATTAGCGATAGCCATTTTGATAGCGCGACGGTAAGCGATTTTGCCTTCAACCTGGCGAGCGATGCTCTTAGCAACGATAGTAGCATCAAGGTCGGGCTTCTTCACTTCGAAGATGTTAATCTGTACGTCCTTGTCTGTAATTTTCTTGAGTTCTTCTTTGAGTTTGTCAACTTCCTGACCACCCTTACCAATGATTATACCTGGGCGTGAAGTGCACACGGTAATAGTGATAAGTTTGGGGGTACGTTCGATGACGATGCGTGCTACGCTAGCCTTTGCCAAACGTGCGTCAAGGTATTTGCGGATTTTGCTATCCTCGAGCAGATTGTCACCGAAGTTTGAGCCTCCAAACCAGTTAGAGTCCCAACCGCGTACAATACCAAGTCGGTTGCTTATCGGATTTACTTTTTGTCCCATACTATTTCTTATTAATCATTAGTTTTAGTACCCACGAACACTGTCACGTGGTTTGAACGTTTACGAATTCTATAACCTCTACCTTGTGGTGCAGGGCGCATGCGCTTAAGAGTTACACCTTCATCAACAAAAATCTTGGTTATGAACAATTCGCCATCTTCAGCCTTACGCTCATTCTTTTGTTCCCAATTGGCGATAGCCGAACGAAGTACTTTTTCTACATCTTGAGATGCTGCCTTCTTTGAGAATCTGAGGGTACCGAGGGCGCGATTCACCTCCATGCCGCGTACCATGTCTACTACGT
>JAGKTZ010000080.1 GCA_021153165.1 Prevotellaceae bacterium | reverse complement strand
GTAATATATAATTACCATAATAAAATTGACTAAGTTTTCACTTAATCGCAATCTCACATTGACCTTATAGGGCGCAGAATATGACAGAAAAATTCAAAAAATAGGGTAAATTATAAAATAAAAAGGAATAGGGTAAAAGAAAAATAAAATAGGAAATTATAGAATAACCAATTCTGGGCTTTTCTATTTCAACGCTTCGCGACGGCCACGATTGCGGTCGGCTTCAAATAGGCTATCGCGCAGACGCTTTTGCGAAGCAGGGGAAGCAGGCTTGAATTGTGTGGCAGGTACTTGCTCTTCTTTAGCTTTTTCCTTGGCCACATTATTTTGCAGTTTGGACAAAGGCACGTCAATCAATCCAGCACTATCTTTAGCAACAGACTCAACCCCAGGACTGACTGCAGGCATAGCTGGAGGGTTGGGTACAGAGACAGGGCGGCTACCCTTGAATCTGAGCAATGTGGGGCGCATGATGAAGAGCAATTGTGGCGCTGCATCATACTTGTTGGTTTGATAGAAGAACCCTTTCACTTCCTGCAGGCCGTCGCGCGGTATTGTGGTCGAGACATCCTGTTTGCCCGAGAGGAAGAAGCGTGTCTTGGTAGTGAGGATGGTGTCGGCATAGATCATAGCTACGACGGCATAACCCTCAGCTGGTGCATGCTGAATGGCTGGACCGATGTTGGCAGTCAACCATACGGGGGTAAACTCTAGGCGCAGTTCGTCGCCTTGACGAAATATCGTATCTGCTACCGCTTCGCTCCACTCTGCCTTGACATTGTGCAGCGAATGTAGCATGTAGGCTTGGGGGCCCGTCCAGATGTTGACGGTATCGCCCTTGGCATCTGTCATATCGGCATACGAGGTGGTAGTGGTCTTCGACTTGATTTGTTGTCGCTCGAGGCGTTTGCCTATATTCACATACATCTCGTGCAAATCTTCGGCTCGGGTGCTATAGTAGGCCAGCGAACTATCCATTTGTGCCTGTGTGACGCCATGTTTCTTGAGCACTAGGGCGACATAATATTCGGTATAGTAGAGCGTGCTGTCTGTATGCGTTCCACCCATTGCCTTGGCTTGGGCATAGTCATAGAGCAAGGACTCCATGCGACTATGACTCAAGACGCCGTCAGGTCTATCATCTGTACAGCCCACCAATAGACTAACAAATAACAGCAGTAAAGCACAGGCAAACCTACTGGCACGGCGTGTGAATATGTCGACAAAAGCGCTGGGCATAGGAATTATTCGTTCGTGGAGGAAGAGATGTCTGATGTTGCGTTGGTATCCTCCTTCTTGTCAATAATATATTTATTATAGAATATCAAGATTGCCACCGCTCCACAAGAAATAGCAGCATCTGCAAAATTGAACACTGCGCCGAAGAAGACGTCACCCCCGACCCAAGGCATCCATTCGGGCCATGTGAAGAGGGGGAAGTAGAACATATCCACTACCCTGCCTGACATCATCTGGCCATAACCTTCGCCCCAAGCGACGTGGGATGATACCTGGAAAGGGGTACTCTCAGTGAATATCATGCCGTAGCAGAAGTTGTCGATGATGTTACCCATAGCCCCAGCGACAACCAAAGAAACACAGGCTATGAGCCCGATGGGTAAACGGCGACGAATGATACGCACTAAAAGTACACAAAAGATAATAATGGCAATAATACGGAAGATGCTGAGGAAGGTGGTGCCAATAAAGTCCATACCAAAGGCCATACCTCGGTTTTCGATGAAATAGATTTGAAACCAATCGGTCACCTCTATGCTTTCGTACAGGTGCATATTGGTCTTGACCGCTACCTTAATGATTTGGTCTATCACAAAGACGGCAAGCATTATACCCACAGCAACAAATGCACGGCAATTGCAATGACATTTTTTATTCTCCATATTTATTAGCCTTTATACCTATTCCTAAATATATTTATCAGACAATAATGCGAGGGGCACCATTTTTTTTGATGCCACTCGCTTTTAATTTTCTAATGCAGACAGATTACTTTTGAGCCAATTTCGCCTCGATAGACAATGTCGCATGAGGCACAGCGCGCAGTCTTTCCTTTGGAATCAACTTACCCGTTTGGCGGCAAACGCCATAGGTCTTGTTTTCTATACGCACGAGTGCAGCCTGCAAGCCCTGGATGAACTTCTGCATACGTGCAGCGCTTTGTGTCAACTCCTCTTTAGTTTGCGTCATCGAGCCTTCTTCCAATACTTTGTAAGTGGGCAATGTATCGTCGACACCATTACCGCTACGATTGGTCAGCACGTCCATCATTTGATCGTAATCTCTTTTAGAGAGTTCTATTTTCTCTAGGATGAGTGCCTTGAATTCTTCTAATTCCTCGTCGGAATAGCGTACTTTTTGTTCAGACATAATGATTTAGGATTTAGGTATTTATATGTATTAGGTATTAAAATCTTATTTCACTACCTTGCTGACGCTGACAGTGGTGACAAAGTCCTTCAGGTCGAGCACTTCTCCTTCGTTGAGACCATCTACCATCAAGAGTTCGTCGGCCAACACCTGCTCGCTGATATAGCGGCCAAAGTGCTCAACGACTGCTTCCACTTGTTCGTTCTTAGCCAACTTCACCACGATGCGGTCTGTGATTTCGAAGCCAGACTCTTTGCGCTTTGTTTGGATACGTTTCACCACCTCGCGTGCCCAACCTTCGCGTCGGAGTTCGTCAGTCACATTGACATCGAGCGCTACGGTCAGTGCGCCGTCTGATGCCACGGTCCAGCCTGGTACATTCTTGGTGCTGATTTCGAGGTCAGCGAGTTCGATGACTGCTGGTTGACCTTCGACTTGCAGTGTCACGCTACCTTCGGCTTCGAGTGCAGCGATTTGGTCTTGTGTCATTTCGGCTACGGCTGCAGCCACGGCCTTCATCATCTTGCCAAACTTCTTACCCATCATGCGGAAGTTACATTTCACTTCTTTTTCGAAGGTGTTGTTTTCCATAAATGTGATGGCCTTGACATTGATTTCGTCGAGGATGATTTGTTGCACGGACTTCACGGCTTCGACCAAAGCGGGAGAAGTGGCTGGAATAGCCAGTGTAGCGAGTGGTTGGCGCACGATGATTTCCTCCTTCTTGCGCAACGAGAGCGCCATCGACGAGGTCTTTTGTGCCAACTCCATGCAATATTCCAAGTCCTTATTAATAAGTGTAGCATCAGACTCGGGGAAACGTGCCAAGTGTACACTTTCTGCTTC
Organism: Prevotellaceae bacterium; assembly: GCA_021153165.1. Lineage (GTDB taxonomy): Bacteria > Bacteroidota > Bacteroidia > Bacteroidales > Bacteroidaceae > Alloprevotella. Next base: position 4,367 of record JAGKTZ010000080.1, on the reverse strand, counting down.
GTTGCACTGGGTCAAATCCAGATACAAGCGGTCTGCATAGAATGGGGCAATAGGTGCCATCAACTTAGCGACGCCGAGCAAGCAAGTATAGAGGGTCTGATAAGCACTGAGTTTATCCTGTGTCATATCGCCTGCCCAGAAACGTTTACGATTCAAGCGCACGAACCAGTTGGACAGGTTGTCCATCACAAATGTGCTGATCATACGTCCAGCACGTGTGGGTTCGTAGTCCTCGTAAGCCTCTGCCACGTTAGCAATCAAGGTATTGAGTTCAGAGAGTACCCAACGGTCGATTTCGGGTCTTTCTGCGTATGGCACTTGTGGGAGCGACGCGTCGAAATGATCCACATTCGCATACATCGCAAAGAAGTTGTAGGTTTGGAAGAGTTTGCCGAAGAAAGTACGGCTCACTTCGTTCACACCATCCTTGTCAAATTTGAGGTTGTCCCAAGGTGCAGAATTGGTGATCATATACCAACGCAAGGGGTCAGAGCCATATTGTTGGATAGCCTCGAATGGGTCTACGCCGTTGCCCAGACGCTTTGACATCTTGTTACCGTTTTTGTCGAGCACCAGACCATTTGAGATGACTGCCTTGAAGGCTACGCTATCAAATACCATCGTAGCAATAGCGTGCAGGGTGAAGAACCAACCGCGTGTCTGGTCTACACCTTCGGCAATGAAGTCTGCTGGATAGACGGTGCGGTTGTCGAGCACTTCCTTGTTTTCAAATGGATAGTGGATTTGAGCATAAGGCATCGCACCCGAGTCAAACCATACGTCAATCAAGTCGGTCTCGCGATACATCGGTTTGCCGCTTGGCGACACCAATACGATATCGTCTACGAATGGACGGTGCAGGTCAATCAGGTCATAGTTGGCTTTGCTGTAATCACCTGGCACAAAACCTTTCTCCTTCAACGGATTGGACTTCATAAAGCCGCTTTCCACACTCTGCTCGATCAGGTCGTAGAGTTCTGCCACCGAACCGATACAGATTTCTTCACGTGTCTCAGCATTACGCCAAATAGGCAGTGGCGTACCCCAATAGCGCGAGCGGCTCAGGTTCCAGTCGTTCAGGTTTTCCAACCATTTGCCGAAACGTCCTGTACCAGTAGATTCGGGTTTCCACAGGATGGTTTTGTTGAGGTCCATCATGCGCTCCTTGACTGCAGTCGAGCGGATGAACCAGCTATCGAGTGGATAGTAAAGGACTGGTTTGTCCGTACGCCAACAGTGGGGATAGTTGTGCACATGTTTTTCGATTTTGAACGCCTTGCCTTCTGCCTTGAGTTCGAGCGAGAGCACGATGTTCAAATCTTCTGCCTTTTCAGCAGCAGCGGCATCATATTTGCCGTCCTTATTATATTCGGGAGCGTAGGCATTCTTCACATAGTCGCCTGCATGTTGGCCGTAAGCCTCGGTGCATACGCAGTGCTCTACGAATGTCGCGTCGCAGTCCTCGATAGTGTAATACTTACCAGTGAAGTCTACCATCGGACGCGTTTCTCCCTTAGCGTTAATCATAAATAATGAGGGCACACCAGCAGCTTTCGCCACCTTAGCATCGTCTGCACCAAATGTGGGGGCGATATGCACGATACCTGTACCATCTTCTGTAGTCACATAGTCGCCTGGAATCACGCGGAAGGCTTCCGACGAGAGTTCCACAAAGGTATCATTACCCGCAGTGAAGCACTTTTCGGGATGAGCCGTAGCATAAGCATTGACAAATTCGGCAGCATTTTCGTCCACCTTTTCCAATGGCTTCACCCAGGGCATCAGTTGCTCGTAGTGCAAACCCACGAGGTCGTTACCCTTATAGCGACCTACGACCTTATAGGGGATCACCTTATCACCTGCCTTGTAGTCTTCGAGGGGCAACTCAGCGCCCTCTGCTTTCAGATAGGCAGAAAGTCGTGCCTCAGCCATCACCATTGTGACGGGTTGAGCTGTATAGGGATTGTAGGTTTGTACGGCTACATAGTCAATATTGGGGCCCACACAGAGTGCGGTGTTCGAAGGCAAGGTCCAAGGTGTAGTGGTCCAAGCTACAAACACGGGCGTACCCCAAGCCGCCATTTCAGCCTTAGGGTCAACAATGCGGAATTGCGCAGTGATTGTGGTGTCCTTGACATCGCGATAGCAACCTGGTTGGTTCAGCTCGTGCGAACTCAACCCCGTACCAGCGCCCGGAGAATAGGGCTGAATAGTGTAACCCTTGTACAGCAAGCCTTTGTCATACAACTGACGAAGCAACCACCAGAGGGTTTCGATATACGAGTTTTCGTAGGTGATATAGGGATTCTCCATATCCACCCAGTAGCCCATCAGATGGCTCAGGTCAGTCCACTCCTGAGTGTACATCATCACATTCTTGCGACAACGTGCATTATATTCCTCGATCGAGATAGACTTGCCAATATCTTCCTTAGTGATACCCAATTCCTTTTCCACGCCAAGTTCCACAGGCAGACCGTGTGTATCCCAACCAGCCTTACGCTTCACCTGGAAGCCCTGCATCGTCTTGTATCGGCAGAACACGTCCTTGATGGTACGTGCCATCACGTGGTGAATACCAGGGTGTCCATTAGCCGAGGGAGGTCCTTCGAAGAAAACGAATGAAGGACAACCTTCACGTTCCGACATACTCTTATGAAACAAGTCTGCCTTGTCCCAATCCTTCAGCACCTCTTGATTTACAGCATAGAGGTCCAGCTTTTTGTGTTCTGCGTATTTCATATTTCTGATTGATTATTCGCTTTAGTTGATATTTCGGAGGCCGCCAAGTCCAAATTTGACACCTCGTGAAAATTAAAGTTGCAAAAATATTAAAAAAGTAGGGGAAATGCAAAATGAAAGTTGAAAATTTTTATTCTCACTGCTAATCGACTCCAAAACTCGTGAAAAAGCACGGCGAAAATGCAAGAAAAAAAACCAAGACCTTTTTTAAATTATCCAAGACTTTTTTCAAAAAAGGTCTTGGTTTTTTTATGTCAAATTATGATGTACCATCGGCAGGTGATGGATATATAAATACAAGGGAGAAAGTTACATAAAAAGAGGGCAAGAGGATGAATACACTTGCCCTATCACATATTTATAATCTTAATCAATTAAGTTTATATATCAAACTATGATTCAATAGTTTTTATGATTTTACTCTATCAACAATTAACTGTTGAAAATCATAACCAGTAGGATGTTGGAAGACTTTCAATCCAAACTGAGGCAAAGCAGCCAGTAGGCGTTCTTGAACGAGTGCTACTCTCTCTTCATAGCCCACCCATTCGGTATGAGCAAGATAGAAATACAGTTCAAGAGGTAAACCATGTGGCGTGGACTGCAGGAGGCGCACAATTATAGTTTGCATCTTGTTGACGTCGGGATTTGAGACAATCATACGACGACAGTAACCTCTGAATAGTGAAAGATTCACTTGGGGCAGACCTACTTCAAACTCCTCGTCGGTAATCATCCCCTGCTCGTGCAACTTTTGCATTTCGACGGTTGTAAGGTGGCGCACACTATTCATATCTATATTAAAAGAGCGCTTCACCTGGCGTGCTCCCGACGTAAAAACATTATCCCAATTGCGGAAGGAATCACTGACCAAAGTATATGGAGGAACAGTAGAGATAGTATTATCAAAATTTTTGATTTTCACGGTAGTAAGCGAAACTTTCTGCACAATACCATCGATATTTAACTTCTCAATTGCCACCCAGTCGCCAGGCTTTAACATCTGGTTGGCAGAAAGCTGGATGCCAGCAACGAGACCGAGTATAGAATCCTTGAACACCAACATCAAAACGGTGGCAGCCGCACCAAGACCGGCTACAAGATTAAGCGGATTCTTGCCAAAGAGAAAGGCCACAACAATGATAGCACATATGAAATAGGCAATGAGTTTGATAAATTGGACCACCCCTATCAGCGTCTGATGTTGCGCTTTCTCCTGCTCGGTGGTATAATGGGTGATTTTATTAAGGAAAGCCCCCAACCAGCGTGTTGCGAACAATGTGATAACAATCTTCAACCCCTGTGTGATAATGGTATAACCAAGGGTATATTGCGAGAAGTCAGGTAGGAATTGGTAAAAGAGTGTAGCGCCCACGAGTTTCCAGAATGTGATCAACACTTTCTCGTCAAAGAGATAATCATCCCACAATGTTTCAGTGCGCTTAACTACCCGATTGATAATTGGGGTGATGAGCCGCTTGAGAACCATCACAAACAGACTACATACTGCTAACAACGTCAGAAGTGTAGTGACCAGGGCATAAACATTTGCACTACGTTCTGTGCACCCCACACTGACGTAAGTATCCCTTACAAACTGCTCAAACAAATCAACCATACTATAT
>JAGKTZ010000079.1 GCA_021153165.1 Prevotellaceae bacterium | reverse complement strand
TTATACATTTTTTTAGGTCTTTTTCGTCTCTCACAAAATAAATCATTAAATTTGCGAAGTTTTTGCGAAAATACGGCTTTTCGAATATTGAATTAAAAATAAACTATCTTGTTATTATGAATATTTCATACAGTTGGTTGAAAGAGTACGTGGATTTCGATTTGCAACCAGAAGAAGTGGCAAAAGCGCTGACTTCAATTGGGCTTGAAGTCGGTGGCGTTGAGGAAATCGAAACTATCAAAGGCGGATTGAAAGGTTTGGTCGTTGGTGAAGTGTTGGAGTGTGAAGTGCATCCCAATTCTGATCACATGCACGTTTGCAAGGTAAATGTTGGTGGCGAAGAACCTGTACAAATCGTTTGTGGCGCAAGCAATGTGGCAGCAGGACAGAAGGTAATTGTGGCGACATTGGGCACTGTGCTATATGGCGAAGGTGATGAAACCTTTACAATCAAACGTAGTAAATTGCGCGGTATTGAAAGTCTTGGAATGATTTGTGCTGAAGATGAAATCGGTGTAGGCACAAGTCACGAAGGTATTATTGTGCTACCTGCTGATACTCCAGTTGGAATGCCAGCTGCAGAATATTATAATATCAAGAGCGAATATGTCATCGAAGTGGATATTACGCCCAACCGTGCCGATGCATTCTCTCATTATGGTGTAGCGAGAGACTTCCACGCTTGGTTGGTACGTAATGGCTATGAAACTTCGCTCAATAAACCTTCTGTTGAAGATTATAAAAAGGACAACGACGATTTGTGTATTCCCTTAGAAGTAGAGGCTGTTGAGGCATGCCCAAGATATTGCGCCGTGACCCTGACAGGTTGCGAAGTAAAGGAATCACCCGAATGGTTGCAAAACAAACTTCGTACTATTGGTGTGCGTCCGATCAATAATATTGTCGACGTGACCAACTATATCATGATGGCTTATGGTCAACCTCTCCACTGCTTTGATGCGGATATGATCAAGGGTGGCAAGGTGGTAGTGAAGACATTGCCAGAAGGCACAAAGTTTGTGACCTTGGATGGCGAGGAACATACTTTGAGCAGTATGGACTTGGCTATTTGCAACGCTGATGAAGCGATGTGTATCGCAGGAGTATTTGGTGGCAAGGGTTCTGGTACTTATGATTCGACTACTAATGTACTTCTTGAAAGTGCTTACTTCCATCCTACGTGGGTTCGCAAAAGTGCGCGTCGCCACGGATTGAATACTGATGCATCGTTCAGATTCGAACGTGGTGTCGATCCTAATGGTCAATTGTATGCATTGAAGGCGGCTGCCATGATGATAAAGGATTTGGCTGGTGGTCAGATTTCAATGGATATCGTTGACGTTAATGCTGGAACGGTACCTACACATTTCCCTGTAGAGGTGGAGTATAACTATATCAACAAGTTGATCGGCAAGGAGATTACCCCTGATGTTGTAAAGGAAATCTTGTCTTCGCTTGAAATACAGATTGTCAGTGAGACCGAGACTACTTTAAATCTCTCTGTTCCTGCTTACCGTGTTGACGTATGTCGTCCTTGCGATGTTGTTGAGGAAATCTTGCGCATCTATGGCTACAATAATGTGGAAATTCCTACTGCTGTCAAGGCTTCTTTGAATATCAAGGGCGATGTAGACCGTTCGAACAAAGTGATCAACCTTGTTGCAGAACAATTGGTAGGCGCTGGGTTCAACGAAATTTTGAACAATTCGCTCACTCGCGAGGCTTATTATACCGACTTGACTTCATATCCTGCTGATCGTGCAGTCAGATTGATGAATCCACTTAGCTCAGATTTGAGTGTGATGCGTCAAACTTTGCTCTTTGGAGGTTTGGAAACTATTGCCTACAATGCTAATCGCAAACGTGGCAACCTTCGCCTCTTCGAACAGGGCAATTGCTATTCTTTCGACGCTGATCGTCATGTAGAGGATAAAGCTCTTTCAGGTTATGCAGAAGCAGAGCACCTGGCACTTTGGGTGACAGGTAATCGTGTGGAGGGTTCTTGGGCGCATGCCAATGAAGAATCTACCGTATACGAACTGAAGGCTTATGTCATGAATATCTTCGCTCGCATTGGTCTCAATCTGGCTGCATTTGTTATTGAACCTGGTACATCAGATATCTTCGGAAAATCACTCGTGATAAAGGATCGCAACGGCAAAGTATGTGCAGAGTGGGGCTTGGTGAAGAAAGCCATCACTAATCAATTGGGTATTCAGCAACCTGTATACTTCGCAGAGTTGAACTGGACCGAGTTGATGAAGAAAACCAAGAAACTAAACGTTCTTTACAAGGAACTCAGTAAATTCCCTGCAGTGAGTCGCGACTTAGCTCTCCTTGTGGACAAAAACGTTGAGTTTGCTGCTATCGAACGTGCCGCTTATCAAGCAGAGAAGAAGTTGCTCAAGCGTGTAGAACTGTTTGACGTTTACGAAGGCAAGAATCTCGAGCCAGGAAAGAAGAGTTATGCCGTAAACTTTACACTGCAAGATGAACAAAAGACTATGAGTGATAAGCAAACTGATGCTATCATGCAGAAGATTATCAAGACATTACAAAATCAAGTCGGAGCACAACTTAGATAATAATTATCATTAAGCGAAGGGTTGATAGAAAGGCTATCCGCCCTTCCTTTTGCATAAAATATAGAATCGTATAACAAATAAAATATACTACAAATGGGAAGAGCATTTGAATATCGTAAAGCAGCGAAGATGAAGCGCTGGGGCCACATGGCTAAAACCTTCACACGTATTGGTAAGCAAATCGCTATTGCTGTCAAGGCTGGCGGTCCAGAACCTGAAAACAACCCTGCACTGCGTGCAATCATCGCCAATGCTAAGCGCGAGAATATGCCAAAGGACAATATCGAACGTGCTATCAAGAATGCGATGGGTAAGGACCAAAGTGATTACAAGACTATGACCTATGAAGGCTACGGTCCTCATGGTGTAGCTATTTTTGTAGACACTTTGACCGACAATCCCACACGTACAGTGGGCGATGTGCGTTCGGTGTTCAACAAGTTCAATGGCAACCTTGGTACAATGGGATCGTTGGCTTACCTCTTCGACCACAAGTGTGTTTTCTCTTTCAAAAAGCAAGCAGGCCTCGAAATGGACGAACTCATCCTCGAACTCATTGACTACGGCGTAGACGACGAATACGATGAAGATGAAGAAGAAGGTTCAATCACTATCTATGGCGACCCCAAATCATTCGCTTTGATTCAAAAGCACCTCGAAGAAAACGGCTTCGAAGTGGTTGGTGCAGAATTTACCTACATCCCCAACGATATGAAGCAAGTGACTCCAGAGGAGCGTGAAAGCATTGATAAAATGGTAGAGAAGTTGGAAGACTTCGACGACGTTCAGACAGTCTATACTAATATGGCTACTGAATAATAGTTTATAGAATAAAAATAGTCGAGTAAACAAGACGGATACACTAATAGAGGTGTCTACTTGTTTACTCGATTTTTTTTGAACCCAAATCAGATATTCAACCCCGCAAGGAGTTGCAGCCCGACTATCGATTTTTTATAGAAAAACTTCCCTAATCTTTTTCATAAAGACCAAGACCTTTTTTGAAAAAGGTTAGACTTTTTTTAAACGAGACGTCGCGAAATTTTTTGCTGAGTTATTTTCGCTATACTTAGCAGAAAAATTATTTTTGCGTTTGGTAGTCTACTGGGGTCAACAGGATTTCAAAGACTTGTTCGCCAGTATCGGCCAGACGGTAGACGTATCTGAAATTGACGCCCTCCTGCTTGCATCCCTCCCAGTTGGTGTCATTGATCAGACTTCTCAGGGTTTTGGCACGATACATCTCTGGATTGTTTTTCAGTGCAGCCTGATAGGTGGAATCGGCCTTGTCTCCGCTCAAAGAATACCAGTGAGTGATTGTTCGAGTGGTGGTAGAATAAGTTAAACTATCCAATTGATTCCCAGGCTCGACATACTTGGGGCATTGGCGTGAAGTGTAATCCTGGGTTTCCTCGACAATTCGTTCGTCAAAACTTTTTTGACAAGAGGTGAAGACTGCTATACTTAGCATAAAAATAAGGTACTTTTTCATAAAGTATGATGAATTTATTGTAAATTTGCCATGGCGAAGTTAATCATTTTATTTGATTCCCGATATGAATAATTACGAAAATAGGATACAACGTGCTGTCGAGCTGTTCAAAAGCGGTTATAATTGTTCGCAGTCTGTAGTGGCTGCATTTGCTGATTTGTATGGTTTCACCGAGGAGCAGGCGCTGAGGATGTCTGCCTCGTTTGGCGGCGGCATTGGTCGTATGCGCCAGACGTGTGGTGCAGCTTGCGGTATGTTTTTGCTGGCAGGACTGGATACAGGCGCGGTGGATGCTGAGGATAGAGTAGGGAAGTCGCACAATTACGAGGTCGTGCAACAGTTGGCAGAGCGTTTCAAGGCTGAAAATGGCTCGCTGATCTGTGCGGAACTGCTGGGATTGAGCACCACAGCAGCGCATCGCGATACGCAGGCAGAACCGCGCACTGACTTATATTACAAGAAACGTCCCTGTGTGGAAATGGTAGAGACAGCTGCTCGTATCTTTGCAGACTATTTGATAGAAAAGGAATGAAAATACTACTACTCGGAGATTATAGCAATGTGCATGCAACGTTGGCTGACGGATTGCGTCAGCTAGGGCATACTGTCGTAGTAGCTTCTGACGGGGATAACTGGAAAGGCTATCCTCGAGATATCGATTTGCGCAGAAAATCATTGGGCTTACTTGATTCTCTGGTGTATTGTCTTCGTTTGTGGAGGAATTTTCGTCGTTTTCGCGGATTTGATGTTGTGCAAATCATTAACCCAGTCTTTCTCCCCCTGAAAGCAGAGCGCATCTGGAAATATTATGCCCAATTGCGCCGCCACAATCGTGCGGTGTTCATGGGAGCCTTTGGTATGGATCATTATTACGTCAAGGGGTGCTTGGAAGGCGCTATTTTCGAGTACAGCGACTTTATGATGGGGGATGTGGAGCGTCGAAGCGCTGACAATGACACTTGGAAAGAAGATTGGCTATTTGGCGAAAAGGGCCGACTCAATCAATTCGTGGCAAGTGATTGCGATGGTATCATTTCGGGTCTGTATGAATATCAAGCCTGCTACGAAAAGGAATTTCCTCAGAAATTGACCTTCATCCCCTTTCCCATAAAAGAAAAATCTGATTTACCATCGCGTGAAAAATGTGATGGCAGCAGACCTATCCGTTTCTTTGTCGGTATACAAAAGGCGCGTAGTGTGTATAAGGGTACGGATGTGATGCTCTCTGCCTTGGAGCGTGTCAAAGCGCTTTACCCCGAACGTGTGGAAATCATCAAAGTGGAGTCTGTCCCTTTCGACGAGTATCAGCATTTGATGAATAATAGTGATGTGATCTTGGATCAACTCTATTCCTATACACCAGCGATGAATGCGCTCGAGGCAATGTCGCGAGGTTTGGTAGTAGTGGGCGGTGGCGAACCTGAAAACTATGCTATATTAGGCGAAGAAAAACTTCGACCAATAGTGAATGTTTCGCCCAACGAAAATGCCGTATTCCAAGCATTAAAGGAATTGGTAGAAAATCCTGAACGTGTCTCAGATCTCTCTGCTCAAAGCCGAGAATATATACACTTGCACCATAATCACATTAAAGTGGCTCAGCAGTACCTTGAATTTTGGAATAATAGGGTCGGAGTCCATTAAATTCTCTAAGTTTTTCAATCCCCTCGAGCGGTAGCTTGATTGATAAGGTATTGAGTTAAGGGTTGACGGGGTATGATTTTCTTTAGTGTAGTTGTGATGATTTAACTTTGGAGAAGGTGTCTTCGTGAAGTTCATTTCCCGAAGTTTTGTTGTTGAGTTGGTCAAGTAGTGTAAGGTCTCATGGACCGTAGATAGCTGGTGGCGAATAGTAGTCATCAGTGTACGTTTTGAGGGAAAATTTCTTAACGAATGCTTTATAATTGTTAAATTTTTCGTTTTTTTGCCCATAGTATTGCACGTTTAGTTTTTTGTTTGTAGATTTGCAACATCTTAAAAAAAAGGAGAGTGTGGTAAACGCGCCAAGGGACTAGGATCCAGGTTAACGCATACACTCTTCTTTTTTATGGTTTGCCTTCTATTAAGTCGGCAGGTCTGTCTTTTGGGGCTCAATTTTCTCAACGAATGCTTTATGATCGTTAATTTTTTTCATTTTTTTGCCCATAGTATTGTACGTTTAGTTTTTTGTTTGTAGATTTGCAAGCAAAAGAAGAACTCTTATTTGGGGCCTTAGATTGCAGTTCTTAGGACGCTCTTTTAAGTTTTCTTCTTTTTTATATTTTGTACGATGTAGTACTGTCCGATATACTATAAAGTCGGCGCTCACTATTTGGAAATACTTTTACAATAATCCTCTATCTACTTTTTGTATGATAGGAGTCGGTTCGGCATTACAAAATTAAAAATCTTTGACTTTCATTTTGTATTTCTCTCACCTTTCACTATCTTTTAATAAGATAGGAGTCGGTTCGGAAAAGTCAAATTAAAAAATATTCTTTTTTATTTGCCTCTTCTCTCACCTTTCACTATCTTTGACGTCGGAAATAATAATAATAACCAATAAATCTATAGAATTATGGAAAATCCCTATGTTATTGGCCTTGATATGGGCGGTACTAACTCTGTTTTTGGTATTGTGGACCAACGTGGTACAATCAAAGCTCAAACAGCAATCAAGACTCAAGCTTATCCTGACTTTAAAGATTATGTGAAGGCTTCTGTTGAGGCTCTCCAACCTGCGCTCGATGTCGTTGGTGGTATCCAAAATGTAAAGGGTATGGGTATCGGTGCGCCTAATGGTAACTTTTATACAGGCAATATTGAATATGCTGCAAACTTGGTATGGCCTGGTATCGTGCCAGTAGCAAAGATGTTTGAAGATGCGCTCGGTATTCCTTGTCGTGTGACTAATGATGCTAATGCTGCTGCGATGGGTGAAATGACATACGGTGTGGCTCGTGGTATGAAGAACTTCATCATGATTACCCTTGGTACAGGTGTAGGTAGCGGTATCGTAGTAGATGGTAAGATCGTTTACGGTAGCGATGGTTTTGCTGGCGAATTGGGTCACTTCGTAGTAGATCATACTCCAGCAGGCAGAAAGTGTGGATGTGGTCGCAGTGGTTGTCTTGAAACTTATTGCTCGGCTACTGGTGTAGCTCGTACTGCTCGTGAATTCCTTGAAAAGAATACTTGCGATAGTCTCCTTCGCAGTTTGGATCCAGCAAATATTACTTCTTTTGATGTGTTCAAGGCTGCAGAACAAGGTGACAAGATTGCACTTGAAATCTTCGACTTTACTGGTAAAATGTTAGGTACAGCTTGTGCTGACTTCACTACTTTCAATACGCCTGAAGCATTCGTATTCTTTGGTGGATTGACTAAGGCTGGTGATTATTTGATGAAGCCATTGAAGGAAGCATACGATGCAAATGTTCTCAATATCTTCCAAGGCAACGCAAAACTGTTGATTTCTTCTCTCAATGGTGGTAGCTCCGGGACCCCAATGCAGCCAATAGCTTTCGATCGGGTGGATAACCGCTATATCAACGCAGGGCTTACCCCTTGTGAGCGCGGTGTTCACTCTTGCAAAG
>JAGKTZ010000023.1 GCA_021153165.1 Prevotellaceae bacterium | reverse complement strand
TCATTGATGTGATGCCCTTTGTCTTGAAATCTTTCAGACACTTTTCGTATCGTTTTCCCACAGTAAAATTTATCTTTGGTCTTTGCATATTTCTCCATACCATGTAATAAATACAGATTGCAATGCTCATACTTTTCTTCCCATTTCTCAACCTTTTCTGGTGAACTAAAAGGACCATACCATTTTATCAAGTAAACATTTTTTTCCATTACCAGATGACTTTACTCTATTGTGTTTATCATGCAAATGTACTGAAAATAATTAAAAATCTGAAGTCACAGGCAACAGCACAGTCTCCTGAGGGAATTGCTCGCAACCAATGTAGAGCGTATCGAACGCATCAGAGAAGTCCGTTCGTTCCTCCAGCTTACTTTCTTCCGTCTCCGCCGTTTTCTCCAAACGCTTATCTTTTTTCCCGTTGTACACACCAGCCGTCTGTATCGATATAAGCAGACTCTCGTTATTCTGTTCATTGAAGTAAGGAACCAACCGAGCACGACCATCGAACCCACGATTGATAAGCAACTGCTTCTCCAAGTGTCCCATTGGACGACCAATAGTCTCAACTTTAATCGTTCGCTAGTCCAAGAATCTTTTGGTCAAGCCTTCGAAACATTCGATGCGACGGTCGCGCAAGAAGGGCCACCAGCGACGCACATTTTCTGAACGCTTCATGTCGATTTCTACGACTGTTGCCACCTCTTCGTCAATAGGTGCGCGATAGAGCATTTCACCCTGTGGACCGCTCACAAAGGAACTGCCCCAGAACTGAATACCGCGTGTCTGTCCCGAGGGATCTGGCTCGTGCCCTGTACGGTTGACGGCAACGACGGGCAAACCATTTGCTACGGCATGACCGCGCTGCACGGTGGTCCAGGCTTCTCGTTGACGGCTTTGCTCCTCTTCGGTGTCGCTGGATTCATAACCGATAGCTGTGGGGTAGATCAAAATTTCCGCACCAGCGAGGGCCATCAAGCGTGCGCCTTCTGGATACCATTGGTCCCAACATACTTGCACACCAAGCTTACCTACGCTGGTCTGAATAGGATTGAATCCCATATCGCCTGGGGTGAAGTAGAACTTTTCGTAGTAAGCGGGATCATCGGGTATATGCATCTTGCGATATTTGCCTGCTATCGTACCATCTTTCTCAAACACTACGGCGGTGTTGTGATACAAACCTGCCGCACGGCGTTCGAAAAGCGAGGTGACCAGTACTACGCCACATTCGCGAGCTATGGCACCATAAAATTCGGTAGAGGGTCCGGGGATGGGCTCAGCCAAATCGAACAATTCGGTATTTTCCGTTTGACAGAAATAAAGCGAATTGTGCAATTCCTGCAAGACTACGAGTTCGGCGCCCTGAGCTGCTACTTCCTTGATACTACGTGCCAACTTCTGCATATTTTCTTCGCGGTTGGCGGTGCAGGTTTGTTGTATGATTCCTACTTTCATTATTGTGTCTACGTTGTTATTTTTATATCATATATTGTCTGCCGAGCAGACCTTGTATTTCACTTTTTCCGAGTCAACGACTGGCAGAGAGGGGCATTGATAGATTCACGAAAAATCAACATCTTTTTGCCTCATCCCTACCTTTTATATATAGGACAAAAAGCATCAGAAAAATTTCGCGCCGTCTCGTTAAAAAAAACCTTGACCTTTTTTAAAAAAACCTTGACCTTTTTTGAAAAAGGTTAGACTATTTTTTCGCACTGTTATTTCCTGTATTTTTCCGCTCTTCTTTTTCACACTCCGCCCTACCCTTTTTATTTGATTTCTCAGTCCTTTTTACTGTGAGGGCAATCACTATCACTCGGCTTGCTCGCCTGCGGGAGATGCCACCACGCCACGAGGATATTGCATCGTAGCACAGTGCAACGAACCGTGCTGATAGATCAACGGTGTGCAGTCTACGCCAACAATATCGTAACCCTGAAACGCCTGAGCTAAGACTTGAGCAGCCTGTTCGTCATTCTCCTTTTGGCCATAAGTGGGATAGAGCACCGCACCATTGACCACCAAATAATTGGCATAGGTCGCCGGCAAGCGTTCGCCCTCTTCATCATAAATAGCCGCAGGCAATGGTAAAGACAACAAGCGATAGGGGCGATCATCCATAGTGCGGAAAGTCTGCAACTGCGCCTCCATCTGACTAAGTTCTTCGTAGTGTTCGTCAGCCTTATCCTCTGCCTTGACATAGACTATTGTATCCTTTGGGCAAAGGCGTGCCAGGGTGTCGATGTGACCATCTGTATCATCGCCAGCCAGGTTGCCGTGATCCAGCCAAAGCACACGTTCGGCGCCGAGTTCTTCGCACAAGCGCGCCTCTACTTGCTCTTTACTATACGTAGCATTACGATTGGGATTGAGCAGACATCCTGAGGTCACGAGCAGGGTGCCGCGACCGTCGCTCTCGATGCTACCGCCCTCCAATTCGAAATCCAGGCAGTCGGTGTACTTGCCTTGCACCACGCCTTGCTCCCACAATTGCTTATTGATGGCATTGTCCAAACTAGCCTCGAACTTTCCACCCCAGCCGTTGAATCGGTAGTCCAAAAGTTCAGCTCCGCCAGGCCCAATCACTGTCAGAAAAGCGTGATCGCGTGCCCAGGTGTCATTGGTGAGACAGTCAAAAAATATGATGTGCTGTACGAGTTCCTGAGGCAAATGTTGCTGCAACAATGCCTTGATGCGCTCCACCTCGGGGGCAACTATAATGAGCGTCTCGCGCCTAGCGATTTCATAAGCCAAACGGATGTAGCAACTTTCTACTCGGTCGAGCATATAAGCCCAATCGGTGCCAGCATGAGGCCAAGTCAACTGCACCGCACTTTGGGGAAACCATTCGCTCACCATAGTGCGCTTGGTGCGATGCAAGCCGGTATTCATATAGTCCGAGATGACGAGCGCATCGCCATCCGACAATTCGTGTACAGATTTAGGAGGGTGAATAAAATGTCCCATTCTATTTTTATTGCTTCAAATTAGAGAGATAATCGATAAATACATCTGTAGTCGTGGGCAGGGTGTGAGTCGGCTTCACTTCCACCTCTTCTGGGAAGAGTGAGACGGGATAGCCATCACCTCCGCGCACGATATAATCATCTACGACTACGTAGTATTTTTTCTTAGCTTTTACTTCTTGAGGCTTCTTGCCCTTGGTATAAAACAAGCGCAACAATTCTCCGCTCTCTTGATCTCTTTCGTAAGACAAATAGGACGTTTGGATTTGTCCAAATCGTTTATTCCTCAGACCAAATGCGACGAGGTCAAATAGCTGTTTGCCGGTCATGTGATAAACGCGCAGAGCATTGGCAAAAGGTAACGTTTCGCCAACATCTAGCACAGAAATATCGCCAGCAGGGAATCCGGCACGAATACTACCGAAGTGGCTCACACCAATTACCAGCGCTTTGTCCGAAAGGCCTTCATTCTTGCGATAAGTTTCGGCAAAGGATTGACACACCAAGGTGCCGACCTCAGTTTGGCGGAACTTGTTGCGACGATTGTGCTCCAGGGGAGCGTCGAGGTGCATCACTGGCTTTCCGAGAGGAGTGCCCCCCTTCGTCTTATATTGTGCCAGAGTTTCTTCGATTTGCTTTTGCAGTCGCGCAGGCTTTTCTTCGAGCACGGCCTTAGGATAAATACGCACCAGGCGAGGAGTAATCTCGCCGACACGACGGGTCAGTGTATCAAACTTTACCTCGAGCATGCTGATATAGTTGCCATGGCTCAAGCCCTGAACGACTGGATAACAGCGGGCATTGATATGTGAAGCTACCAACTCGTGCGTGTGACTGGTGATTAGACCATGAATCGAGGGGTCGTCGATCTTTTTCAGATTGTCCTGATTACCATCAATCCAGAAAGCATCTTCGCCCTGCTGTGCAGTACCCAGGTGCGACAAGATGAAGCGCAAATCGGCTTTTTCCACGACATCATAACCAGGCGTCTGCTTCAAGGAGTCAAGCACCTTGGGATAGTTGCCATCAAACGAGAGGCCCTTGACATTTCTAGCACTGGTTTGTTGGGGTGCATCAGATGTAGTGAGTCCGATGAAAGCAACTTTTATGTTTTGGCCTTGGGGCAATACTATTTCCTGTACTGCATAAGGACGTGCAAAGGATGGGCATTCACCTTTGTCATTGCGAATATTTGCGGCAACATAGGTAAAGTTCCAATCATCTGGTCTCAATTCTGCACCCTTCCACTTAGCAGCCAGTTTCTCTTGGCCTTCATCAAATTCATGATTGCCCAGAGCGGAGATCTGTATATTCAAATCTCTGAAAAGTTGGGGCACGAGTCCTTTCTCACGGGACATGCTATAAAGATAACTTCCCCCAAATGTGTCGCCAGCATTCACGACAATATGATAAGGATAAACTCTGCACAGAGAGTCCATCGTTTGTACCAAAGCAGGGGCACCCGGCGTATGCTTAGATTCATTTCTAACAAAGCTGGCATGAAAATCATTGATAGCAAATATGCCGAGTGTGATTTCGTTGTCATTTTTAGTTTCTGCAACGTTATTTTGCGCAGACGCATTTACTCCGCCAAACAAAGATAGGGTTGCTGTCAAAATAAGTGCGGGAATTTGATATTTCTTCATATTCATATTCTACTTCTATACTTATGGTCAAATTTATTAAGAACGGCTCACTTGCAAGCCCTTGGCTGAAATATCCATATTCACAAATCGTGCATTGGGGCGCAGAGGATTTTCTTTCAGCATCTTCTTGATTCTTGCTGCAGCTTCGGCGTCTTTTGCCAACATATACAAGAATCCACCGCCACCAGCACCTGGTAGTTTGTAACCAGCGCAAAGGTCGTCCACACGAGCGCAGAGTTCGTCGATAATCGGAGGATTTGTACCCGCATCAAGGCGTTTATTTTGTTCCCAAGTCTCGCGCAACAATTTGCCGTAACCTTCAAAGTCTCCCAATTGAATGCGGTCATACATCGCAAGGGCATGTGCCTTCATTTCGTCGAGTAATGCCAAATGAGAATTACTATTGAGGAACATACCACGGACTATTTCGGCCAGAATATTCTTCGCCGTGCGTGTGACACCAGTATAATATAATAGGTGGCAAGGTTTAGTTTGCGAATCAGTAAAGATATTATCTGGTAACCAACGTGGCGTAGCCATTTGACGTATTCCTGGTTCTGTTTGCAATAACTTAATACCATGCAATACGCCGCCATATTGGTCTTGCCAACCGCCACCTGTTGTCAACAATTGTTCTAGAATCAAGGTACGTTCTGATATCTCATTTTTATCCCAACCCAGTGCGCAGAAATCGTTGAGTGCGCCCAAAACTGTAGCAGCAAGAATTGAACTTGTGCCCAGTCCTGAACCCGCGGGAATTGCTGAGAGCAACGTGATCTCAATACCGCAACCGAAGGCTTCGAGTTGTTCCTTCAAGGTCTTATAATGCTGACCAGAGAATCTTGGCAAAAATCCCGCCAACGAGAGTGCTGCCTTAGGAATAGAGAAGGGAGAACCCACTTTGCGATACTCGCTCAATTCTTCATAAGTCTCAATGCATTCAATAGCACCGAGGTCGATAGAACGACAAATCACAATTGGGCGGTCACAAGGTTTGACGTAAACTTGCAGAGGTGGTTGTCCATTTAATTCTATTGCCAGATTGATAACATTACCACCATTGAGCAAACTATAAGGTGGCGTGTCTGTCCAACCGCCGGCTACGTCAATTCTGACCGGACTACGTGCCCACACGATTTGATCGCTCAGCGTATTCATCTTGGGGTTGCACTTTTCGGTCTCAGCGCGTTCTGTCAAGGCTTCTCTCAGCAGCGAGAAGGCTTTGTTTGACATCTTTTCTGCATCACCTTCTTCTCCCTGCAGTCTGAGGATTTGCGAACGGAACATAGCATCGTGCACACGAGTCATCAGCGCTGTATCTTGAGGCAAAGGCATGGGCAATGGCAAATGCGCCTGATGGAAATGATCCGCCATATCTTTCAAATCGGATTGATAGAATACGCTTTTCTTCCAATTGCTCGCCAAAGTCTTCAAGTTGTCTGCACGAAATTCTGCACGTTGCGCTGCTTGTCGGCAAAGGTTTGCCTGCACTGAGATTTCATCTGCAGAAAGTCGAGGTAGGTTTTTCCACAATTCAGTAAGGCTCGTATCTGGCGTATCAGACAGGAACCAATCAAGCAATGACTTCAAGATATCGAGGTCTTCGCAAACGGGGAAAAGTCGTGCTGCTTGCATATCGCAGTCTGTTCCCAATAGCGCAACATCTATATTTCTTTCCTGCAGCCATTGTGTGATAGATTTTCCCAAATAGGTCGTTTCACTTACACCTAATTTACCACGAAAAGCATCTTCGTAACCATATGGGCGCAAAGCATAAGTAGCTTCTCCGATAGGAATAATATCAAGACAGATACCTTCCTTTAAAGTTATATCCCAATCGTTTTGTGGCACTCCTGTGATAATATTATTTTTACGATACTTCCAACCATTACCTACGTAGGCGTTTTCTATCCAAATGTTTTCATTCTCCGCAGTAGGTCTTGCATTGACAATAGCATTCTGTGTGAAAACAGAAGATTGCTCTTTGATACCACGCTTGATGATAAACCTTTGGTCTTTTACCAAGTTCTGAATGCTTACGGTCGAAGATATCAGTTCTGGAGCAGTACCGAAGTGATAAAATTCTCCACCGGGAAGGGGCAAAATAGCTACACTCAGTTCCGCAAGTTCGGGATCTGGTTGAGAAGGATTCTGACCTAGTGCACATCCAAATTCAGAATAGAGATCGTAGGCTGGATGTTGTGGACACAAAGGTTCTTCTCCTTCACCACCGGCAAAGGTTGGTGCAAACGGAGCCTTCTTTTGTAGCAATTTTACGGCTTTGTCTGAAAGCAACCACACACCTATATCCATCAAAAGGAAGTGAGTCTGTGCATAGCGTGACTGAGTGGCAGTATCAGGCTTTTGCAACATAAAATCCAGCTTTGTCGGGGTCTCACGATTCATCAGGAAAACACCATGATGCGACGTGGTCACAGGATCTCCCCAAAGACCGTAGCAAATCACATCAGCCTCGGGGATTTCTTGCAATTCCTCGGTGCAACGCAAGTAGACATCGCCACTCGCCACCAAGGTGTGTATATTTGCAGGTGCCTTGTGCATGATTTTTTCATACAGCGGCATTTGCAGATCCAGTAGGTTTTGAGCGATTCCCTGACCGCGCGCCCATCGGAAGATAGGCACAGGAGTCAGCACCTTACCGCAAGCTGCATATGCAGGAAGTCTTCTGCTTTGTCCCCCTGCATGTAGCAAAATGCGCTTTTCTTTTGCCAACCATTCTTCAAAATCTATTTCAGCATCTTCGGCATGATGTGCGCAGTTCAGCAACCACGTTGTACCGCCACCAGAGCCCAGTTTTCTATCCGCTGGGTCTGATGTCGCATAATATTCTGATCGTGGATAATCCGTGAAGTCGTGAAAGTTTTTTGCTGCGTTTGCTGGCAGGGAGAGTAACTTTTTCATGTTTTATATCTTGTTTTGTTTTAATTCTAGTACGATCTGTCGCGCTACACTTTATTTTATATTGTAGTCAATGAGGAGCGGTGTGAAATGTGATTAGGCGATTGTACAAATAGTTGCACATCGTATACACTACCATACCGATGGCTTGTGCTGCAAGTTCGGGACAATATTCCAGAGCAAGGGTAAAGACTACCCACTGTATTGCCCAGCAAATTCCCAAACCAAGAGCAAAGAGCAATGCTTCCTTAATCCAAGTTGAGCCTTGGGCTTTGAACACCCAGAGTTTGTTACAGACAAAACTATTAATGCCGCCGCCGATATAACTCAGCACATTCGATGTATTCAGCCCCACCCCTATCGACCGCAGTCCCCAAAAGAGGAAAAAGGTCAAAGCGGTATTGAGCACGCCCACACTACCAAATTTAACGAGGCGTATGATTTCAGCTTTTCCTGCTTGGGCATTCATCATTCCACAGTCTTCTTGTAGACATTGGTCTCTCTCTTTTCAAACCCTGCGCGCTGATAGAGGCGGTTGGCCGCTTCTCGTGAGGGGCGCGAGGTGAGGAGTAGACTTCCGCCGCCATGATTGTGTACTTCTAGGGCGGCATTTTCGACCAAGGCTTGACCGATGCCACATCCTCTGTATCGCTCGTCCACCACAACGTCTTCAATCCACCATTTCCTGCCGGTTGGAGCAAGATAGGAAGCGAGAGTAAGCATACCTGCCGCCTTACCTTCCTTATAATATATATATAAGTGTGTATCGGGCGAATCAATGATTTGTTGTAGTATGGTAACGTCTATTTGAGGTTTACGCGTAGAAAGTTGTGCCAAGAGATTGTTGACCTCTTGTATGAGTTGAGGAGTAGCCTCTTTCACCTCGATGATATTGGAACTTAGCATAGGGGTAACAGGAGTTATTATTGATCCTTATTTTCTACGTAGCCTTGATGTCTTTCGGGGAGTGCTGACATGATGGCTTCGTATGATTTTTCCATTGTCTCTTTGAGCACTTCTGGACCATGACCATTGGGGAAGATGGGGTCGTGGATGATCAAGCGCATCTTGTGATGATTGACAAAGTTGAAACCTGCCATACGCGTGAGTACATCGAATGAGCCGTCGATAGTCACTGGTACTACGGGCAAGCCGATATCGTCAGCCAACTGGAAGGCGCCTTTGCGAAACTTGCCCATGTGTCCGGTGAAGGAACGAGATCCTTCGGGGAAGACAACGAGTGATGTACCGCCTTGCAGAGTTTGACGTGCATTCTCGATAGTTTCCTGAATTTTCTTCGGACCACTTTTGTCCACAAAGATATGTCGTGCTTTTTCGCAAGTATAACCGATCAGCGGGGTCTTGCGCAATGACTTTTTCATCATCCATTTGAAGTTGCGACCCAGGTAACCGTAAACCAAGAATATATCCATTGGCCCTTGATGGTTGGCCACGAACACATAGCTCTGCTTCTTGTCAATCTTTTCACGACCTACAACCTCGATGGGTAATAATAGCAGGCGGCAGATGATTTGTGCCCAAATTTTACCAGGATAGTAACCCCAGAAATGAGCACTGCCGAGCAAACAGCCAATAATGATAATGAGGCATAACAAGACTGTCACAATCAATCCCAAGGGAAGTGCGATGAATAGCTGATAGAGTCGATACAAGATTTTCATAATCGCTATATATTTTTTTGTATAAAATGCTTTTGGTTTTACTCTCTGAGTTTCTTCTATACCTTTTTTGTTAGTGCTTGAGATATCTGCGGATATCCGCTAATGTCTGTCCTCTGCGCGAAGCATAATCTGCCAATTGGTCGTCGCCTATTTTTCCCACGGCAAAGTGTTGTGCTAAGGGATGGGCAAACAGCAGTCCCGACACCGAGGCTTGTGGCGACATCATCCCGTTTTCGGTGAGCGAGATGCCGATTTCGCCAAAGTCTATCACACCATCCAGGTCGAAGTTGAGACTTAGGTCGGGCAATGAGGGATACCCCACCGCTGGTCGTAGACCTACGTACTTTTCTGCCAGCATATCTGCTACGGCCAAGTGCTCTGCCTGGGCGTATCCCCATATTTCTTTCCGCACGACCTCGTGCATTTTCTCTACACAGGCTTCTGCCAAGCGCTGAGATAGGGTTTCTGTCATCAGGGTGTTATAATCATCGCCACTCTCGGTCACCTGCTCCGCATGCACCGTTGCTGCAAACACACCTATCGCCGAGGCATGAAGCAGGCCATCCGCCTGAGTGCCCTGTGCATCAGTCATCGGGAAGCGCACCTCGTCATATCGACTCACCACCCTTGGGGCGATAAAATCTGCCAGACAATAATTGGGTTTTCCCTTTGATGCAGAATGTTGCTGGCGCAGGAGATTGAGTCGCACATTTCCCGTTGAAGTCACGAGGATAATATCTTCATCTTCGCTCCAGGCTGGAAACAATCCCACCCGTGCTTTTGCCATGACTTTTGCCTGGGCCATTTGCTTCAGCACCCTTTGGGCTTCATCGTATAGGGAGATGATGGCTTTCGCTCTCGGTTTGTCGTCTTCAGCCTGCGCCTCCACCCATGCACTGCGACATGCGGCGCAATCGTGCACCCTGGCAATAGAGGCAAATCGCGGCGGGAATCCCCACGCATGCAGGAAGTATACCCAGTCGATATAGGGCACCAATGTGGCTATGTCAAAGGTCAGCGTGCGTATCATCTATTGTATGTCACTGCCTCGCCAGTATGGTCGTAGTCGGTGATATGTCCGTTGTTGTAGAGCAGGTAGCCGTTGACGAAGGTCTTTTCCACACGATGGCGGAATACGCGTCCTTCGAGCGGACTCCAGTTGCATTTGCTTTCTATCTGATTTGGTGTGAGCGTCCAGGGACTATCGGGGCGCACCACGACGAGATCGGCTTTGTAACCTTCGCGCAGGTAACCGCGGTTCTCGATTTGGAAGGTTTCTACGGGATTGTGACACATCAACTGCACGAGGCGTGCGATGCTCAATACACCTTCGTCCACCAATCCAAGCATTGCTGGCAATGAGAACTGCACCATGGGCATACCCGATACGGCACGCGCTGCACCACCAACCTTCTCGCTGAGCAAGTGTGGCGCATGGTCTGTACCCACCGTTGTGATGATATCGCCATTCAGGGCTGTACGCAATGCGTCGCGGTCTGTAGCGGATTTCACGGCTGGGTTGCACTTGATGCGGGTTCCGAGTCGTGCATAGTCGGCAGTAGTGAAGACGAGATGTGGCAGACATACTTCGGCTGTGATGTGCTTGTCTTCGGCTGAGAAGAGTTCCAATTCCTTCGCGGTCGAGATATGTGCCACATGCAATCGGGTGCCGCACTCTCGGGCCATCTTTACTGCCAATTTTGTAGAGCGATAGCATGCCTCGACCGAACGAATTGTGCTATGTTGTGCCACCTCGGGATCTTCGCCATAGGTCTGCTTTGCCGACTGCATATTTTCTGCGATCACTGCCGAGTCTTCGCAGTGCGTCACGATAGGCAAACCGTGCAGACTGAATACTCGGCGCAACGCTTCCTCTTGATCCACGAGCATATTGCCAGTCGAAGAACCCATGAAGACCTTAATGCCGCAAACGTGGCGGGGGTTGATTTTGCTCAACTCTTCTGCATTGGTATTCGAGGCTCCGATATAGAAACCGTAGTTAACCAAACTCTTTTCCCGAGCCAATGCCATTTTTTCCTCCAGTGCTTCGAGGGTCAGTGTCTGTGGCACCGTGTTGGGCATATCCAGCACTGTGGTCACACCACCTGCTGCCGCTGCCGCAGTCTCGGTGCGCATATCACCCTTGTGCGTATAGCCTGGCTCGCGCAGGTGGACATGGCTGTCGATCACGCCGGGCAGGAGGTAGGCTCCCTGGGCATCTATCACCTGGTCGGCGGGTTGTGTGGGCATAGCGTCGCGTCCGCGCAACACCTGTTCGATATGATGGTTTTGTATCAGCAAAGCGCCTTCATACACTTCGCCTTCGTTCACCAACACGGCATTCTTTATCAGCGTTCTCTTATGCATAATCTTGGAGGAATTGAGGATGAAAAATAGCGCTTTACTTCTTCGCTGGCTTAATCTTACCAAACATTGCAGCGAGTCGGAGTTTCATCACGCCGAAGAGGGCTTCGCTGAAGATACCGCCACTCATTTTGCTGCTACCCAACTGGCGGTTGACAAAGATCACGGGCACTTCTGCCACCTTGAATCCCAGTTTGTGTGCAGTAAATTTCATTTCGATCTGGAAGGCATACCCCTTGAAACGGATAGCATCGAGGTCGATAGTTTCCAACACCTGGCGGCGATAGCACTTGAATCCCGCTGTCGTATCATTGATGCGTACGCCCAGGATGAAGCGCACGTATTTCGAAGCAAAGTAACTCATCAACACACGTCCCATTGGCCAGTTCACCACATTGACGCCGCTGATATATCGCGAACCGATACTCACATCTGCGCCGTCCTTGGCACAGGCTTTGTACAGGCGTGGCAGATCCTTGGGGTCGTGGCTGAAGTCGGCATCCATTTCGAAGACGTAGTCGTAGCCATGCTCGAGCGCCCACTTGAACCCTGCGATATAGGCTGTGCCGAGTCCCAACTTGCCGCTACGTTCCAGGATATGCAGACGACCGGCAAATTCGCCAGCCATCAGATCCTTGACTATCGCAGCCGTACCGTCGGGCGAGCCGTCGTCGACTATCAAGATATGAAAACCATGTTCCAGGTCCATCACGGCGCGGATGATGTTTTCGATGTTCTCGCGCTCGTTGTAGGTGGGGATAATTACGATGCTATCAGAATGTTGCATAATATGTGTTTTTGGATTTAAGTTGCCGTGTTTTTTGTACTTTTTTTGAAGGCACATCTACGCGCTCACGCGTACGGGTACCTTTTAATCAGCAAAGATAAAAAAGAAATGCTGAAAAATGTAGTGTAAAACCAAAAAATGCTTAAAAAAAATTGTTCCCTTCCGACACAACGCACATATCTGACATCACACCTTGTGTTAAGTTGATGTTGACGAAACAGAAATTTTGTCAAAATTTTTCGCATTTTTTGAAGCCAAAAATCGTGTAAAAATCACCACACGATCAGTTGTACGGAAATAACGCAAGGACAATGTTAACAGATGTCAATATTTTGGTGTTTTTTACCCAAAATCCTGATATTTTTGAACTTTTTCTGTCAAATCTAGGTATTTTCGCTGTACTTCCACCATTTGATTTAGAGCAAAAAGGTAAGACTTTTTGAAAATTTCCCAAGGTTTTTTTAAAATTCCCTTAGACTTTTTTCAAACAAGGTCTTGACGTTTTCATACTAGATCTCATCCACTCGCATTTTTGTCTTCTATTTTGTCTAATACATTTGTCAAAATTTTTCGCATTTTTTCAAGGGTGTATTTTTCGCCATTTGGAGTAAGTGCGTGACGTACCTACATCACGCAAACATCTCGCACCTATTTCGCACGCTCGTATCGCACGCGCACGCGCCTTTTTGAGTAAAAGTCTTTGTCAATTGCGCAAAAAACATTTCCTTTGCTCTTCGGTAGTCCTCCACAACGAGGATAATGTGAAACTAAACAAAATCAAACGATATGAAAAGAAACATTTTGACCATGTGCTTGGCGCTTGCTTCTACGGCGCTCATGGCACAACAATATCAAGTGAAGGGCGTAGCGCCCGAAGGTGCTAAAAAAGTATACGTGAGATATCTGGAAAACAAAGCGACCGACTCTCTGCTGGTAGACAAGAAAGGTAAATTTGCGCTCAAGGCGGATGCGGCACAAGGCCTTTTCGCAGAAATCACAACAGACAAGGCCCACAGAGCCATTGTGCTGCTGGACGGCAACTGCGAGGTTGACTTTGCCGTGGGTGCGGCTCGTGGCACCAAGGAGAACGATGGTATGTACGAGACGCAACAACGCCTGATGCCCATAAACGAAAAATTGGCGGAACTGATAACTGCCTATAAAGCGCATCAGGAGGCTGGTACACTGACTCAGGACATCTACAACCAAATCATGGCGCAATATGATTCGCTGATGGCGCCGCGTATGGTAGAACTGGAACGATGCTTTGCAGAAAATATGCAGGCGAAATTCCCCGCCTACTACTTCGGAGATGTCATAACACAAATGCCACGTGAACAGGTCCTGGCGATAGCTGATCAAAACCCCGCATTTCTGAATGTAAAGCTGATAGAGCGTGCGCTTGGCTACATCGAAGCATGGCGACGTGCAGTAGCTGGTGCGACCTTCACAGATTTCGAGATGAACGACCTTGAAGGCCAACCCCGTCGCTTGTCTGAATTTGTAGGTAAGGGCACCTACGTCCTGATAGACTTCTGGGCAAGTTGGTGTGGCCCCTGTCGCAAGGAGATGCCCGAAGTGAAGGCGCTGTATGAGAAATATCATGCTAAGGGCTTTGACATCGTCGGCGTGTCTTTCGACAATAAGGAAAAGGCTTGGAAGGACGCTGTGAAGACTATGGATTTGCCCTGGCACCACTTGTCTGATCTGAAGGGATGGCAATGCGCGGCAGCAGGCATCTACGGCATCAATAGCATTCCTGCCACCCTGCTCGTAGGCCCCGATGGCAAAATCATCGCCAACGGACTTCGCGCTCACCAATTGGCTGAGAAATTGGCTGAAATATTTGGCGAATAAGTAGACGAGTGGACGAGTGGACGAGTAAACAAGTAGACGAACTATTAGGTCCCAAAATACAACTTTGCACCTTGCCATAAAATGGTGGGTGCTTTTTTTATTAAGTTTCGCTGCAAATCTCCCTAACAATAAATAAAACAAAGAAGAACGAGAATACGACAAAAAAAGTGTACCTTTGCGGTGATATACGTCTCCCAGCAAAAACGATAATGCCAAAATGATGTCGTTCCCTCCGCCTTTTGCCGATAGCAGGGCAATGCGGCACCACCGATTACCCTTCTTCCCTCGCTGCGACTGCTCTAGGAAAGTAAATGGGATAGTTTTCACAAAAATGCTATCATCACGCATCTCGCACAGGACAATGATTAAACAACACCATACTACGATGAAATTTCGCCTATATCCGCTATTAATTCTGCTCGTCTGCGCCACACCAGCATGGACACAAAAAAAACAATACTCAGGATTGTGTGACACACTCAACACCTATCTGAAAGTCTACAAAACGGGGAACTACCGCCCACACTTTGCTATGAAAGTAGATAGCGCTGCGTTGAGCGAAGATTCCACCACGCTGACGCTTTATGCCAACGAGGCGATTTGCGGACAAGCCTTCACCGAAGCATCTTTAGGCGACTTCACAAGAAATGTGGAAAAGCAAATCCCCGAAACTTATCAAAAATACAAAATCATTTGGAAAGACAAATACAAACGTGACCTGAGCGAATATATTCCCAACTATGCACGCACGATGGCCCTGGACAGTACACGCATGTTGCCCTGCAAAAGATACGATGGGGCACCCTGGGTGAAGCGTGTCGGACCACAGAATGCAATCCTAAAGGGCGGAGTGAACGGACGCCACCTGATGGTAAATGCCAGTCACGGCAGATATTTCGACACAAAGAAGTGGTTGTGGCAACGTCCCTACCTATTCTGCACAACCGAGGATCTGCTGACACGAAGTTTCATTTATCCCTACTTAGTTCCTATGTTGGAGCGATCGGGTGCTGTGGTGCCCACGGCATGCGAACGCGATATACAAACAGAAATGCGTGTGGTGGACAATGACAAGGCCCATTCGTCACAGCATCATGGCAAATACAAAGAGCGCAGCACGGACGAGCACAAATGGCACACCTGCGCAACAGGGACTAAGGGTTTCGCGATGCCCTATCTACCAATGAATGGCAAATCTAACCCCTTCGAGGCTGGAACATACAGACAAATCACCGCTACAAAGCAGGGCGATGAAGCTTCGGCCACATGGACTCCACGATTCAAAGCGGGGGGAAAATATGCCGTTTATGTCAGCTACGCCACCCTACCCCAGAGCATCAGCGATGCCCATTACATTGTCAAACACAAAGGGCAAGAGACACACTTCTTGGTCAACCAGAAAATGGGTGGCGGCACATGGGTCTATCTCGGCACCTTCGATTTCGGCAAGGATTGCCTCGAGGACAATTGCGTAGTGCTAACCAACGAAAGTCAGGAGGAAGGCATCGTGACCGCCGATGCCGTGAGATGGGGCGGCGGTATGGCGATGCACAATCGTAATGGATTTGGCACGAGTGGTATGCCGCGATATCTGGAAGCTGCTACATATAATGCTTTGTGGAGTGGTGTGCCCTACGACCTTTTTAATATGAAAAAGAAACATACGGACTATAGCGACGATATCCGAGCACGTGGCGCTATGGCCAATCATCTGGCGGGCGGCAGTACGTATCTGCCCGACTCGGCAGGATTGCGTGTGCCATTGGATGCAGTGGTGGCGGTGCACTCAGACGCAGGGGCAAAAGATGCCAAGACCATCATCGGCACATTGGGTATTGCTACGACGGTGAAACCTGGTGGAGTAGCAGATTTCCCCTGTGGAATGTCTCGAAAGACTTCGCTCGACCTCGCAACATCAGTGGTCACATCTATTTCGCAGAACCTGTCAAAACAATGGCATACGGACTGGACACAGCGCGAGGTATGGGATCGCAACTATGGTGAGTGTCGTACGCCGCATGTGCCGTCTATGATTCTCGAAATGTTCTCACACCAAAATTATACCGACTTCACCTTGGTGCACGATCCGATGTTCAAGGCTTCGATGGCACGTGCAATTTATGCAGGGATACAGAGATATGTCAGCACTCAATATGGCGAAACAGATTATACTATTCAACCCCTGAGCATCCGTCGCTTTGCGGCTCGGCTGTCAGACGACCAACGCACTGCACGCCTGTCGTGGCAACCGACAATAGACACCTTGTATCACAATGCCACACCGACGGGATACATCGTCTATACTCGTATCGATGATGGCGACTTCGACAATGGCGTATACGTCGCAGAACGGACAACATACGAATTGCCCATCGAAGCAGGCAAACGCTATGATTTCAAGGTCAACGCTATCAACGCAGGAGGCGAGAGTGCGGACTCGGAAATCCTATCGGTGTATGCAGCAGAAGGCGCAAAGAAAAAAATACTCTTGGTCAACGGCTTCTACAGACTAAGCGGGCCAGCAAGAGTAGAGACCTCTACCCAATTTGGCTTTGACTTAGATCAAGACTTCGGCGTGCCCGACAAATATACCGCTGCTTTCGCTGGCCGACAACTGTGCTTCGATCGCTCAAAGTTCGGTAGGGAAAAAGAAGGTGCCTTGGGATTTTGCGGCAACGAACTGGAGGGGAAAATCATAGGCGGCAATACCTTCGACTATCCCACTCGTCACGGCTCAGCCATAGCCGCGCTCAATGTTTATTCCTACGAGTCGGCCTCACGCGAAGCATGGTTGGGCGGAGATATGGATTTGTCGCAAATTGTCGCCATAGATTATATAGCAGGTGCCGAGTGCGACGCACCTCAAAACCTCTTGCCCTTCAAAACCTTTGATGCTGAGACACGCCGTGCTTTGACCTCATACCTCAACGACGGCGGCGCTTTGCTGGTGAGCGGATGTTATCTTGGTAGCGACGCTAAGACGACAGAAGAGAAAGCCTTTTTACGCGAAACCCTGAAATGCGAATTTGCAGGTACGGCTCGCTGTGACTCCACCGAGATGGTCAGTGGCTTAGGCCTTGAAATTCCCGTACACCGCGGCATCATATCCGAATGTTATCCCATTCAGTCGCCAGATATTCTGACCCCGACGGATTCTCTCGCATTCCCTGCTTTTGCATATTACGGCGGCGGCAGCGCAGGCGTGGCTTATGCTGGTGCAGACTACCGATTGGTGGCAATGGGTTTCCCCTTCGAAAGTATTAAGGACAAGAAAATTCAAATACAAGCCATCGAAGCAATATTAAGGTTCTTGACAGAATTAGAGGAATAGACCTTTTTCACACCACACTTACCATAATATATAAACAACAGCGCCAACTTTTAACATTATCAGATATGACACACACAATACAACTCAACGAAAGCGGCACACATCACCTCGAACTCAGCGAGATTCACCTCGAAACTTTTCGCCGTTACCAATTATTGGACCATCTCCTGGATAGTACGGGCTATGTGACCGAAGATACACTTGATCGTTTGAAGATGCAAATCCGCGCCTTGATAGCATCGTCTACAGAGAACACCAAAGATTTGCTGGACCTGTGCATCGACGTCATATATCACCACAAGATGAAAGCCTACGGTTTGCGCGAACTCATTGCAGTATATCAAGAATATATAGCAAAGACACAGGAGTCATGCACCGAAACTGTCGACGCACAATAAGTGCTTCTGTCTGCACGAAAGGTTGATATTAATACATTTCATTAGTTGCCAGCAAAACACCTCTTATGCAATTTCTACCGACTACTAAAAAAGAGATGGAGCGACGCGGTTGGGATCGCGCGGACATTATCCTATTTTCCGCAGACGCTTATGTAGACCACCCGTCCTTTGGCGCTGCCGTCATCGGCCGTTTGCTCGAGGCACAGGGGTACCGCGTGTGTATCGTTCCTCAGCCGGATTGGCACGGCGACTTCAGGGATTTCAAGAAATTGGGTAGACCACGTATGTACTTCGGTATAGCTCCGGGATGCATGGATTCGATGGTGAATAAATATACGGCGAACAAACGTCTGCGTAGCGAGGATGCCTATTCGCCAGATGGTCGCCACGACATGCGCCCCGAATATCCCACAATCGTATATACTCAGATCCTGAAAAAACTCTTTCCCGACGTACCTGTGATCCTTGGAGGTATCGAAGCTTCGCTACGGCGTGTGGCACACTATGACTATTGGCAAGATCGCTTACGCCCATCTATTTTGGTCGACAGTGGGGCAGACATGATCATCTATGGCATGGGCGAATTGCCTACTCAGGATTTGTGCAAATTGCTCGAGGAAAAATTGCTGCATGGCAACACCGAGCGAGAAATTACATTGAAAGATTTCCGACAAGTCGTTCACAAATATCCCGTACGCCAGACCGTCACACTCGAAGCCCAGGATGACGTGCCACGAGGTATCACAGTCGACGATATTGTGTTGCATAGTTACGAAGATTGTTTGGCGAACAAGCGTCTGCATGCTGAAAACTTCCGACATGTTGAGGAGGAGAGCAACCGCCTCACACCCCAGCGTCTGCTGCAACCCACTGCCGACAAAATGGTCGTAGTCAATCCGCCCTACCCTCCGATGACCACTGCACAGATCGACCAATCGTTCGACCTGCCCTACACTCGCTTGCCACACCCCAAGTACAAGGGCAAACGCATCCCTGCCTACGACATGATCAAGCACTCCGTGTGCCTGCATCGTGGTTGTTTCGGTGGCTGCGCCTTTTGCACCATCTCGGCGCACCAGGGCAAATTTATCATGAGCCGTTCGCCCGAGAGTATCTTGGCAGAGGTTAAGAAAATCACCCAAATGGAAGATTTCAAGGGGTACTTGAGTGACCTGGGCGGTCCCTCTGCTAATATGTACGCCATGGCGGGTCGTGACCAATCGCTGTGTCAGCGATGCAAGCGCCCCTCGTGCATTCATCCCGCCATTTGTCCTAATCTCAACACAGACCACCGTCCTTTGTTGCAGATTTACAAAACTGTGGATAGTCTGCCGGGCATTAAGAAAAGCTTCATAGGCAGTGGTGTCAGATACGACTTGTTATTGCACGAAAGTAAGGATGAGCGCATCAACGAAGCGGCTCGCCAATACACCCGCGAACTCATCACACGCCACGTCAGTGGTCGCTTGAAAGTGGCGCCTGAACATACCTCGGATGCGGTGCTTCGCATCATGCGCAAGCCGCCCTTCCGTCTGTTCCACGAGTTCAAATCTATCTTCGACCAAATCAATCGCCAGGCAGGTCTACGCCAACAGATCATCCCCTACTTCATCTCCTCGCACCCCGGTTGTAGCGAAGAAGACATGGCAGAACTGGCCGTCGAGACCAAGTCTCTGGATTTCCAGCTGGAGCAAGTGCAGGATTTCACCCCCACGCCCATGACCGTATCCACCGAGACGTGGTATGCAGGTGTACATCCCTACACCGGCGAAGAGGTAGCGTCGGCCAAGACCCAGCGTGAAAAGCTACGCCAACGCATGTATTTCTTCTGGTACAAGCCCGAGGAGCGACGTCCTATCACCGAATCGCTCACAGCCATGGGACGCCGCGATCTGCTGGAACGTCTCTACGGCAATGCAGAGGGAAGAGCGTCACGACAAGGTGCCTCGCAAAAACGAGGTAAGTCCACCAACAAAAATAAGCGCAGAAGATGATGAACAGAATAGGTGCAAAATAGGGCATATAAAAAATGCGAAAAATTTTGACAAACGCTTTTGAGTAAATAGAAAAACAAATTGCGTTTACGATAGACCTTGTAAAAAGGAAGTGAGGCTTTGTGAAAAAAAAGTCTTAGATTTTTTCAAAAAACCTAAGGAAAGTTTTCACAAAGCCTCACTTTCTTTTGTATTTTCAAAGGGGAATTTTATCAAATTGCACCCTCATTTTTCACAAAAATCGGCATAAAATGCAATATTTCCTCACATTTACGACCCAAAATAGCCAAAATTGGCCGTCTGTGCTTGGCGTATTTCCAACCATTTGCCTGATGAAAAATTCTACGCGCCATATACCCCTCTGAAAATGCGAAAAATTTTGACAAATACGACAAGGCCATCAAGGGTCTATGATTGGCAAAATTGCGCCAAACATTGATGGTGCTCCCTCTTATTTTAGTTCACTCAAAGCAGACAGGATATACTGCTTCATCATCGTTATGGCACGTTCATTGTCTCCGCCATTGGGGATGATAATGTCTGCAAATTGCTTGGTAGGTTCGATAAATTCGTCGTGCATAGGTTTGAGCACATTGCGGTATTTTGAGATAAGCATCTCGAGGGGATGTCCGCGCTCTGCAATATCTCGCACGATGACGCGCAGCAGGCGTTCGTCGGGTTCAGCATCTACGAAGATCTTCAGGTCCATCTGGTCGCGCAGTTTCTTGTCGTAGAGCGTCATGATGCCCTCGACGATGATCACATCGCGGGGCGCGACATGCACCGTCTCAGCCAAGCGCGTGCAGGTGATATAGGAATAAGTAGGTTGCTCGATGGAGCGCCCCGCTTTGAGGTCCTCGATTTGCTGTGCCAAGAGTGGCCATTCGAAAGCATCGGGGTGATCGAAATTGGTCTGCTTGCGCACATTCAAGGGCAGGTGCGACTGGTCGTTGTAATAGGAATCTTGCGGAATTACCGCCACCGAACCATCCGGCAAACTCTCTACTATCTTTCTAACTACGGTGGTCTTGCCCGAACCCGTACCACCGGCGATACCTATGATAAGCATATATTTTCTTGATTTTATCGTTCTACAAATGATATTATGGCAAAATTAGGAAAAACTTTGACTCGGGCAGGCATACGCACAGCTATTTTTCCCACAAAAGTGAAAATATCCACTTTTCTGTCCAGACAGTTGAGCAGAAAGTCTTATTTTTGCTTACATGAACAGATTGAGCCTGGCGCTCATGTATGAATTTACTTTTATCCCAACGCTTTTTCCCCTTAGAATCTTATGCTATCTCCACTCGAAGTCATCCTGAAATATTATCCCGACGACAGCGAACTGCGTCGCCTGCTCATTCATCACAGCACCCAGGTAGCAGCCCACGCGCTCGGCGTAGCGGCACGACACCCTGAGCTGAATCTAAATACAGATGTGCTTTATCGCGGTGCAATGCTTCACGACATCGGCATCTGTCAGACCGACGCGCCCGGCATCCACTGTCATGGCACACTGCCTTACTTGTTGCACGGACGATGTGGCGCAGAAATGCTACGCTGCGAAGGCGACGAGGCCATGGCACGCATCTGCGAGCGACACACCGGCACCGGGCTGACAGCAGCACAAATCCAGGAGCGCGGACTTCCCCTGCCGCCAGGAGACTATTGCCCCGAAACATTAGAAGAACAAGTCGTGTGCTATGCAGATAAATTCTACTCGAAGAGCCATCCCGACAAAGCCAAAAGCATCGAACGCGTGATCACAAGTTTGGAGAAATTTGGCCACGATGGTGTAGAGATTTTTCAAAAATGGCACCAGTTATTCGGTTGACCCGTACTAAAATACCTTAAAGAGCAAAGGGAATCAATATTTTTGCGTATTTTTGCGGATTGTAAATAAACAAGTAAGGAATATCGTCTTGAAAGGTAAACTCCTATTCTTCCCTATATTGCTCATAGCCTTCATGCTTTCAGCAGTCGTCTTATCTGCGCATACCGCCCCCGTCGGTATGCGTCACAGTCGTGCCTTGTATACGACGAACGATAGCCTATCTGCCGACTCTGCCATAGCGAAGATACCACCAACCAATGCGCCTACAGATTCTGTCAAGACAGACACTATACGACGTCGCAAGGCGGGTATCGATTCGCCTGTAGAATATACTGCAAACGACTCGTTGGTATATGAAGCTGGTACCAACTTTGCCTACCTATTCGGACAAGCCAACGTGAACTACCAGGGGATGAAAATAGATGCTGCAAAATTGTCGATGAGTATGGACAGCAGCATGGTACACGCCGAGGGCTATCGCGACACCGTCAAGAATGTGCTATTGGAAACGCCCATCTTCAGACAAGGTTCTGAAGAGTATAAAAGCGAGAAGATGTCCTTCAACTTCAAGACCCAGAAAGGATATATCACCAACGTATCGACAGCACAAGGCAACGGCTTCTTGAAAAGCAATGAAGCTAAACGCGGAGACGATGGCACCCTCTATTTCAAAGATGGCAAATACACCACCTGCGACGCCGAACATCCTCACTTCTATGTACACTTGACACGCGGAAAGGTGATCCCTGGCAAAGAATCCTACTTCGGCCCCGCCTATCTCGTGGTCGCGGATGTACCACTCCCCTTGGCTGTGCCATACGGCTTCTTCCCAATGACAAAGAAATACTCCAGCGGTATCATTGTCCCCTCATTTGGTGACGAAACCCTACGCGGATTTTATGCTCGCGACGGGGGATATTATTTTGCCATCAATGATTATCTGGACTTCAAAGCCCTGGGGGAAATCTATACCAAAGGTTCGTGGGGGGTAAGCGGAGAAATGAATTACCGCAAGCGCTACAAATACAATGGTAACTTCTACGCCAGCTTTATCCGTACCGTCGAGGGCGAAAAGAATATGCCCGACTACTCAGTAACCAAGAGTTTGAAAGTGCAATGGTCGCACTCAAAAGACACTCGGGCTGGTGGCAACACTTCCTTCTCTGCTCGTGTCAACTTTGCTTCGGAAAATTATGAGCGCAAGAACCTGGAGAGTATGTATAATCCACTTTCCTACACACAGAGTACACGCGCCAGTTCGATCAGTTTATCTCACACCTTCCCTTCTATTGGTCTGAACATCTCCGCTTCGACCAATATCACACAGAATATGCGAGACTCTTCGCTTTCGGTGACCCTGCCCGACGTATCTATATCTCTGAATAGATTCTACCCCTTCCGCCGCAAAAAGCAAGCCGGCAAGGAGCGCTGGTACGAGAAAATTTCGATGTCGTATACCGGACAATTGTCAAACAGTATCACGACGAAGGAAAACCAACTATTCAAATCAAACTTTATCAAAGATTGGCGCAATGGTATGCAACACCGCATTCCTATTGATGCAAGTTTTCAGCTGTTCAAATACATTAATATTACGCCCAACTTCAATTTCCGCGACATCATGTATACGAGTCGTGTGAAAAAGTCGTGGGATGAAGAAGAAATGGTAGAACGTGTAGACACGACCTACGGTTTCTACAACCTCTACGAATGGAATGTGGGCATCTCGGCCAATACTACGCTCTACGGTTTCTATAAGCCTTGGCGCAAACTCTTTGGGGATAAGATACAGATGATTCGCCACGTGATGAAGCCCTCGATATCTCTGTCGTATGCACCAGACTTTACCGCCGAACGCTATGGCTATCAGGACAGCTACGTACGTACTGACCAATATGGTAATGTCACAACAGTCCAATATTCGCCTTATCAAGGCGCGCTGTATGGTTATCCTACGGGCAAGCAACAGGGGATGCTATCAATGTCGCTCTCGAACAATCTTGAGATGAAGGTGAAGAGCGACCGCGACACCACCGGTGTGCGAAAGATTAGTTTGATTGACGAATTGAGCGGAAGCCTTTCATACAACTTTGCCGCAAAGACACAACCCTGGAGCGACTTGTCCACACGTGTTCGTCTGAAGTTGACCAAGAACTACACCTTCTCGCTGGCCGCCGTATTTGCCACATACGCCTACGCCTTCAACCAACGAGGTCAGGTCATCCGAAGCGACCGCACCGAGTGGAGCTACGGACGCTTTGGCCGCTTCGGCGGAATGTCTCAGAACCTTTCATACACCTTCAACAATCAGACATGGCAAAAGTGGATGGACAAATTGAAGGGCAGAAAGAGCACTCTGGGCGAGAGCAAAGCCACAACAGACGACGAGGATCTTGACACAGAAGATGCAAATATCGACCCAGACCTGAAAGCATCGCAACAAAGTGTGAAGAAAAAGCAAAAAGCCAAGGTCGACGAGGACGGATACCTCACATTCTCACTCCCTTGGTCCTTGACTGTATCCTACGGCATCACTATGTTTGAAGACAAGGCTAAGGATATCAACGTACGACGTATGCGCTATCCCTACTCTTTCACACAGACACTCAACTTTTCGGGTTACGTACGCATCGCAGATGGTTGGAATATCACCTTCTCGTCGGGATATGATTTCAAGATGAAGCAACTATCGATGACCACAGCCTCACTCTCTCGCGACTTGCACTGCTTCGAGATGTCGTGCAACGTCGTTCTGCGTCCCTACGTCTCCTACAATTTCACCTTCCGTGCGAAGTCAAGCGAATTGGCCGACGTTTTGAAATGGAAGAAGCGCAGTTCGTACAGCAGCAACATTGAGTGGTACTAATCCACCATACATATATATATTATATAGTACTAACATTTAAGAAACAACTCTACAAAGATGAAATCAACTTTCACAAAAATCTCACTTTGCCTGGCATTGATCACAGCAACAATGACATCGTGTCTCAATGGCGAGAATGAATATCACGAAATCTACTTCTATCCACAACGCCCCGAGGGCATCGTCTTCTATGCCGACCAAACCACAGATACAACCACACTGGTTTCCTACGACTCATGGACTATGACCAAAGAGGGTGAATGGTTCGATGCATCACCCAATAGCCAGGAGATACCCGTAGGCAGTTATGGCATGACACGTATCGGCATCAGCACTACACCAAATACGACCGGACAAAATCGCTCTGGCCGCATCAGCATCAACTCGTACCTGAGCATCTCTACACCCATCTATCAGGCTGCATGGTTGAACATCATTTCACCACAACCCAAATACACTAATACTGATACCAACGGCAGTTTTAATAGCCTTAAAGCCAGATTTGAATTAGAACTACTGGCCAATACCACATCAACGTCGGTGCATTTCTGCACCTACGGCAAGAGCGCCACTCTCACATCTGATGCAGAATGGCTAAAGCCTCAAATCAGCACCTATATGAAGGGAGCACAAATGGCACTCATCAATGTCGAACCAAACGAGACATCCACCGCACGCCAGGCACAACTCTCGCTCACATCCGAAGGTGTCACCACCATCATCTACGTGAAACAAGAAGGCAAGAAAAAGATTTAATAAGCAAATCAGACACTGCATCAAAATCCGCACACATATTTTCAACATACGCCCCACCCGCAAGTTCAAACAAAGCCGGTGGGGCAAATTGTATCACCCCTGTTACACGGCATCCCTATTCTCACGCACAATATTTGTGCTCCGCGAACATCAAAGAAGCCACAAAAGACATTGCAACAATATGCCCGTACGTATGTAAAAGGTAAAAATAAACTACGCCCTCCTTAGTGGAGAGCGTAGCATTTTGAGGGTAGTATGTATTACAAACAGCCTATGCCATCAAAAATTATCTCAGAGATAACGGTATCTTTATACTTTGTGCCAGGATATACATCTAATATCTCAAATCTCAACTTCCAGGCATTATACTCATTGCCCAAAGTACCTACGTTGAATATCTGCATTGAGCGACTATTCTGTAGTTCAAGAACACATACAGCTTTACCATTATAATAAACCTTGAGGCGCTTCACTCGTGCATTCTCGTTCCATGCCTTATAACTCTTGACATATCCGTTGAGTATTTTTATCTTTGTCACCTTGGTTTGTTGAGCAGGGAAACGATACTCCACCCATTGACCAACGCCATAGCCACTTACACCCTCAACCCATGCTGTCTCGTGATTGAAATCGTGAAGATGGCTTGGTTTATAACTCTGTGATCCTTGCGAACTCAAATAGCTTGATGCTACGGGTGTGCCAACGTTAGCACAATTATACCAGTTATCTCCTGGATCGTACAATTCATTAAACAATTGGGAACTGCCACTCTCCATATAATAGTCTGTATTTCTCTCATACGTTGCGTAGCTGATATCCGGAACCTTGATCACCTTCGATGGTTTGATAGTGCGCAACTGTGCCTCCGCCGCAAAGCAGCTGATAAATGCCAAAATAATTACTAATGCTCGTTTCATACTTTTTAGATATTAAAGTTAAGATTACGACAAAATTAACAACTATATCTGGAAAATTCAAACAAATAAGGAAAAATAATGATGACATGATGGTGAAAGACTCATGAGGCGTTATGTTGAAGGACTCACCTACTGAAGCATTCAAAAATACATACAAAAACCTCTGCACAATTCCAACAGAAAAAAGTCTAACCTTTTTAAAATTTCGCGACGTCTCGTTCAAAAAAGGTCTAAGGAAATTTCAAAAAGGTCAAGGTTTATTTTCTGTACATTCTCTTCCCTGAATAGCACATCAATCAGCACTTCCCCATCCTACCACGCCCTAAAAAAGCCACTACTCAATCAAAAAACAGGAAAAACATCATTTTTTTTCAAAAAAAGTCCAGAAAATATTTGCCAAATCAAAAATAATCCCTAATTTTGCACCCAGTTAATGAGACCAACTCATTAGGAGAGATGGTAGAGTGGTCGATTACAGCAGTCTTGAAAACTGCCGTACCGAGAGGTACCGGGGGTTCGAATCCCTCTCTCTCCGCAATAAACGCTGAAAATCAGCAAATTATAAAACAAACACCCAATTTTACACCCAAG
>JAGKTZ010000078.1 GCA_021153165.1 Prevotellaceae bacterium | reverse complement strand
TTATATTATATATTGTATAGGATTGGTGGAGAAGGATACTTTTTCCACCCTCAAATCGGGGCAATCTCGGCGCAGAATTTCTGCCATCAAGTCGATGGTATATTGTTCGCTTTGGTAATGTCCGAGCACACCTATCCAGATTTCGTCTTCGTGTCCGAAATAGAAGTGATAACCCATTTCTCCTGTCAGGAAGACGTCGGCGCCTTGAGCGATCGCGTTGTTTAGCAGAAAATCTCCAGAACCTCCGCAAAGCGCTACCTTTTGTACTTTCTTTTGCGGTCCGTTATTGTGTATCAAGCACTCTACGGCAAATTTTTCTTTTACAGTACGCAAGAAATCCATTGCATCCACAGCCTGAGGCAAATGACCTACGACACCACTTCCGCCCTCGCCTTGTGGTGAAAGAAAGGCCACGTCTTGCAAGCCCAACACTTCAGCGATTTTATAATTCACTCCGCCCGCAGCATTGTCCAGATTGGTGTGCGCTGCATAGATGCATATATTATTAAGTATCGCGGTACGCACACAGCGTTCGACCTGCGTAGCATCACTCACACACTTGAGTCCACGAAACAAGAGAGGATGGTGTGCAATAACGACATTGCAACCTCGCTCTACCGCCTCGAGGATTACAGCCTCGGTAACGTCTAGACACAATAAGACCCCTGATGCTTCCGCCTCTGTTAATCCGATTTGCAAGCCAGCATTGTCGTAACTTTCTTGCAAGGGCAGGGGCGCGAACCGTTCAAGGGTCAGGGCGACTTCCTTTATTTTCATATCTTCATCAGATGCGCAGTTTTCTTCAAGTCTTATACAATCAAATTCGACTGACGTACACACTCGAATACGCTTTCCACTGCAAAATTACTACTTTTTATCAAAACTTACAGTATATTCCTATTTTTTTTACCAACGATCCGTTCTTACAGACCTGCTTCACCAGTGACAATTTATAGTTTAGAAAGGATTTTGTCAAGACTGGTTTGCAAACATCATACAGAAAAAAGAAAAGTATACAGAAAAGCATACAAAACCCTTTCACACACATAAAACTTTGTCTAATTTCGCATCAAAATCAATCGGAGAATTCAAAAATCCCGCACGAAGTGATTCACAGAAATCGCTCGACAACACAAAAACAATAGATAAGACCAAACAGACCATCTGTAGATTTAGGTATTAAGGTTAAAAAGGGTCTGTTATTTCTAAATGATAGTTTCACGCTATCAGGATTTTGAATTAAAAGGTTTAGGTTAATTGGGAAGTAAGATGACTTCGGTTGATGCTATGGATGATTTCTGACCAGAATTCAGCATGGCAACTGAAGGGCATCATGCCCTTCTTTTTTTTACCTAACGCACGTAGCATTGGTTCCTTGAGCAATCCTAACGATACATCCCTATAAATAAAGAAAAGCGCACCTGAAAGATTCTTATTGTATCTTCCAAGTGCGTCTTTTGTTTATGGTAATCCAACGACAAGATTAGAAACATTCTGCATTTCCAACTATCGCTTATTCATCTATCGTATGTTTAGCCTGACGTATATATTCTCTAATATAGGGATGACATTTAAATTCTTCTGGAGCGCCATCAAGGATACTCTTTATCTGCGGTGTAATCACTGGGACCGTATATTGACCAAAGAGCCATATAAAGAATCCAGGTCCTAATGTATTGTCATAGTTCTCCTTTATAAATTTCGTTTCAAGCGCCTCTAATTTTTTCACCAACTTCAATGATGGGACAGTTATCTTTTGGTATATTTCGTCTTCGTTGCTACCATTATACAGCATAACGATGCATTTTCGTCTCAGTTCATCCTGCTTAGCCAAGATTCTGGTTCTTTCCGATAGCAATTTATTGAGTTTCTCATTCAATTTGCTTCCTCGTAATTTCGTCCTCATGTGACTCACCTCGATAGTCAGATTTCCACCCTCCAATACGACTGGCATCACTCGTTCCGCTCCCATATACAATCCCACCAACTGTATGGTATCCGTATCACCACAAAAAGAGAACGTACCATGCTCTACTCGAGAAGAGTCTATGACAGCAATACTACTCTGAGAATACGCTTCCCTGAGATAAAAAGTCTTACCATCATGAGTCATAACATCGGAATTACCCTTTATCATATATTCCTGACTACACGACGCAAAACATAATATAGATATTAGCAGCAGACATTGTCTCATTATCATAGTTTGCTCCACTTAATTAATAAATAAAGGTTGCCTAAATATCAGCCTTACCACTCAAGACACCACAAAGATATAATCTTCTGCTATGATAACAAGCTAAAGAAGTGTTAGAAAAAATTAATATAACATTCTTTCACTTTTTATACGTCAAAATGTCATCTCTAATCATCATTTTTACTTATCAAACGACCATCTACCGAAATTACAGAAAACAGGAATGGCCTCAATCTGCATTCAGCCATTCCCGCAATCTCTCTATCAAATAAATATGAATCCAAATTTTATATCTATACTCGTCCCTTTCTATTAAAATGATTTTCAAAAAAACATTAATCTTGCACATCCTCTTGCTTAGGCATCCTGAGCGAAGTATACAATTGCATGAACGCGCCAATAGCCAAAGCCAATTTCCACTCATCACCAGTGCAGAGAGATATGTGATATTTTTTCATAAACATCATAATTCCCGCCACGACAAGAATGCCGCAACTCAACACTTGTTGCCTGCGCAACCGTTTCAACACCACATCTGTTTGTTCCTTGCTTGCCGAAATTTGCACAGCAGCAAATAGCAAGGCACCAATAGTATAGACCATTGGCGCATAAGGTTCCAACCCTGGGAATACAGGAAATGCAGCTCCTACGACGAGCAATGATCCCCCTATATAATATAATATGGCACGAATATTCATTTTGTTCATAGATTTCAATATTATTTTTTATCAACAAAAATCATTACATCATCTGTGTTATTCATTGATGATATACACATCCTCATTCGAGCGCTTCATAAAATAGATTTCTCTCGCCACACGTATGA
This sequence comes from Prevotellaceae bacterium, assembly GCA_021153165.1. Classification (GTDB taxonomy): domain Bacteria; phylum Bacteroidota; class Bacteroidia; order Bacteroidales; family Bacteroidaceae; genus Alloprevotella. Next base: position 4,795 of record JAGKTZ010000078.1, on the reverse strand, counting down.
TTTCATTAGAATCATTTTTCAGTTCTTCCAACCTAGCACTATCTCGGCGACAAGCCTCTTCCAATTCCGCTATTTCACGACGGAGTTCATCATTTTGCGATATAAGTTCCCGTTTACTCCAAAGGCTATTACTATCTATGAATAGGATAATTGCAACAAACAAAATGATTGTTACTATATATTTGTGCCTAGCGATATGAGCAAACACCCGCTTTAAGATGCGTCTTACTATACCGTTTTTTTTAACTGTATTTTGTTTCATCCGTTATCTGTATTATTGCTTTAGCGTTACAAAATTACGGTTTTATTTGTGGGTAAACAAATAAGGGTTCTTAATTTATTATTTTTCATACAACAAATGCCATCCTGCAGCCTTGCTCCACGCCGTTTCCAAGAAGGCCTCATTCAAATCCCCCTGAGGACATCTTGTAGCATTCTTCGTATAGATTTCTTGTGGGATGAATGCTGCCACCCCACAGTAATTATCTTTATCCACATCTATATAACTATAGTAAGAGGGGCCTGCCCAGAACCTTGAAGTGGCTTCCTGCCATACCACAGCCTTACTCAAAGCCTCGTCGTAGATAGCAAAAGCCTGCGGTGTCAACAGATATTTCATCGCTATGCGAGCATCAAAATAGTGAGGCCGATAGCGAAATACTGAGCTATACGTATGATAATGCTGTAAGCCTTCTAAATCTGGAATGCTATCTGCTAACAGATCGGACAACTGCAGAGCCATCTGTGTGGCTTGTGCCAATTGCTCCAAAGCATCGGTACGCACCACAGCAAATACAATACCCGAATCCGAATAGACGTTTACTTGTTGCGGATCGGTGATGTCTGCATGATAAGTCTTGACGATTTGCTCTACACTATCGGCAAATAGTCCTCGTTCCAACTGGTGAGTATAGTTAGCACCATATGCTGTAATGGCTATGGGCGAAGCTACCACATAATCGGCTGAATGGCGCAATGCATAAGCGACTTCGAGCGACTGCATCAAGCAAGCATCAAAAAAGATGTATTTCAAATGCATACCACTCTGCTCTATCGCCCAAGCCATATCCTCTATATCCATCTGCGATCCTATTTTCCCATCAGCGCCTTTATCTGATGAGAGATTTCCTCCTGCACCGACATCGATTCCCCATGAATAGGGCGCCGCACATGCATTCTGTCCGTCAGCAGACACTGCTTTTTGCGCAGGTATCCACCCATCGGCATGCGACCACATCACCAAACCATATTCTGCTGCGGGGAAACACTCTGCTGTCCACGCTAATATTTCGCGCATTGTATCGGGTGATGTTGAACATAAGTCTTCGCTCCACGATCGTTTCAGCACAGGGGCTTCATGTCCAGCATCTATTTGATAGAGTCGAGGATTTTTGTTGTCATCAATATACATCAGCAATCGGTCTTGAGGATCGATGTACGCTCTACCTTTCACTATCTCTGCCGAATCACTCAAATGATAGCGCGAACTGCCCAAACTATTTTCTGCACACATATATATCAGTACGGTGCGCCGTCCCTTGGAGGCTGGCTTTTGCATATCATCATCGGGGTCTGCGTCACATGCAGCAAAGCCTACACTCAGACAGAATACAAGTATTATATATAATATGGTATTCAACTTATTCATAACAGAGATAAAAATTGTGAGGCAAAAATACTGAAAAAGCGTGACGAAACCGCATAGTTTTATGCGTTTTTCTTGTGTAAACCAATGGGTTTTTGTTAATTTGTACCCCAAATAGGTGTTTCGTCAAAAAAACAACACCGCTATTATCAAAAATTATGTGGAAAAAACAAATGCTATGGGTAGGTTGTTTGTCGCTACCCCTCTTTTTTGGCAATTGTAGTGGAAGCACTGCTAATGCTGATTCAGCCAACAAGACAGACTCGCTCAAAGAAGAGCAACATTCAAATCAAACTCGCACATATGGCACTGCCGAGGTTACAGACACTGCAAAAATCGGGACACATACCTACACCTACAAAGTCGTATGCTATGCCGACACTGCACAAGCTGTATTCAAGGATAGTTTTGGCGACGTCTATTATCAAAACAAGGTAGACTTGACATTGTGGAGAGACGGCGAAAGCGTGGGAACAAAGCATTTTGTCAAAGCTGACTTTATGAAAAATGTATCCAACGAAGTACGCCAACAAATGGAAGAAGCGCTTCTCACTGGTTTTATTTACGACCCAGCCGAGAGCGATGCGGGACGTCTCTGTTTCCGCACTACCATCGGTTGGGGCGGCGAGGGACCAAAGTTCAAAGTCTATATCGCCACAGACGCTAGTGCCACATCTATCACCTACGACGATGCCGACGCGAATGCCTACGAAGCACCAGATGCATAACAAATCACATATAAGAACACAAACAAATTGTATATTAATATGAAAAAGTATTTGCTAATAGCATGGGTAATCCTGTTGAGTTGCAACATCTGCCAAGCTCAAGATAGCCCATTGAAACTGAAAGACGCCGTGCGCAATGCCTATGCAGCTCAGCATGTGTATGGCGTACGCTCAATGAACGATGGCGAGCACTACACACAGCTTTCGTCCGACAACAGAAAGGTTGTAGTATCTTCGTTCAAGACAGGAAAAGAAGTCGCAACGCTCTTCGATGTCAACGACATCAAGAAGGGACCAAAATTGCACTACATCAGCGACTACATCCTCTCGCCCGATGAGCGAAATATCTTGATCCAAACACAGACCGAGTATATCTACCGCCGTTCGTTCACTGCGGTATACTACATCTACAACATCGCTAACAAGACACTCGAACCACTGTCCGACGGCGGCCCTCAGCAGGCGGCTAAGTTCTCGCCCGATGGCAACGTGGTGGGCTTCGTACGCGACGGCAACTTGTTCTTGGTCAAATTGCTCTATGGCAATGCCGAAACTCAAGTGACCAAGGATGGCAAGTTCAACGAAGTGATCAACGGCGTCCCTGACTGGGTGAACGAGGAGGAGTTTGCGACCAACTGTTCATTCGATTTCTCTGCCGACTCGAAGATGCTGGCTTGGGTGCGCTACGACGAAAGTCAAGTGCCCATCTACCGCATGCAGATGTGGAAGGGCGCATCACCTGCCAAGACTGAAAATGACGAATATCCAGGCGAATATGCCTACAAATATCCCGTAGCAGGGGCGACCAATTCGAAAGTCACCGTACACTCGTTTGACATCAAGAACCGCGTGACGCGTACACTCAAAGTGCCTTTGGACGAAGATGGCTACGTGCCTCGTATACACTTCACCGACGACCCTGAGAAGTTGGCTGTCGTGACACTCAATCGCCACCAGAATCAAATGGACATCTATATGGTCAATCCACGTTCGACCGAGGCTAAACTGACCGTACGCGAGACCAATGACAAGTACATCCGCGAGACAGCCTACGGTTCGCTGAAGTTCTACAAAGGCCATTTCGGCTACCTGTCCGACCGCTCGGGCTACCAACACCTCTATTGGTACACCCTCAATGGCAAATTGGTGAAACAAGTGACCAGCGGCGACTTCGAAGTAACCGATTTCTATGGCTACGATGCCATATCGGGACAATTCTATTACGCCGCTCACGGCACAAGTCCTCTGCGCAAGGAAGTTTACTCTACCACTGGCACGGGCAAGCCACGCCTCTTGACATCACAGGTAGGTACAAACGACGCTACCTTCTCGACCACGATGAAGTACTTCCTCAATGTCTATTCTTCTGCCCAACAGCCTCCCATCACCACCCTACGCAATGCTTCGGGCAAGGTATTGACTACGCTTTTGGACAATGCAGATTTGAAGAAGAAGGCAGACAGCACTTTGGGTCAAAAGGAATTTTTCACCTTCACCACTTCCGAGGGCGTCACACTGAATGGTTGGATGATCAAGCCACGCGACTTTGATCCTGCAAAGAAATACCCCGTCATCATGTATCAATACAGTGGTCCAGGGTCTCAGGAGGTGAAGGACTCGTGGAACATGGGCTTCTTTAGCGGTGGAGCGTTCGAAAGCTATATGGCTGAACAGGGTTACGTCTATGTCTGCGTAGACGGACGCGGTACTGGCGGACGTGGTGCAGAGTTTGAAAAGTGCACCTACCTGAACCTCGGTTTGCTCGAAAGCCGCGACCAAGTCGAAACAGCCCTCTACCTCGGCACCCTGCCCTACGTGGACAAGACACGCATCGGCATCTGGGGTTGGAGCTTCGGCGGTTTCAACACACTCATGGCAATGAGCGAAGGCCGTCCCGTATTCTGCTGTGGTGTAGCCATAGCCGCACCAAGCAGCTGGCGCTACTACGACACCGTATATACTGAGCGCTACATGCGCACCCCTCAGGAAAACAGCACAGGCTATGACCGCAGTCCTATCAATCAGGCAAAGAATCTGAGTGGTCACTTGCTCTTGATTCACGGCACAGCAGACGACAATGTCCACGTGCGCAATGCTCACGAGATGAGTGAAGCGCTGGTGCAGGCAGACAAGCAATTTGACATGCACATCTACACCAATCGCAACCACAGCATCTATGGCGGCAACACGCGCTATCACCTCTTCACCCGCATGTGCAACTTCTTCGATCAACACTTGAAGCCATAATACGACAACTACACTAACCGCCCCGCAGTTCTCATGGCTGCACGCGGTCGTAATATCCACGGGATTTGCATCTATCTACTCCTGATGCAAATCCCGTTTTTCTTTCCTCGTCTCTGCAAAGAATACACTGAAATGAGAACAAATACTTTTAGTCGATACAAATATCGTATTTACC
>JAGKTZ010000022.1 GCA_021153165.1 Prevotellaceae bacterium | reverse complement strand
ATATATATGTGTGTATTGAAATCACCTTTCGCTATTCAACCGATAGCGACATACACAAAAGCCATAATCTGACCCCAAAAAAGTTTTTGCCCTACCTTTGGGGATTCACTTCACTAATACGCCCCTACAAGATCTCAGCAAAGTTACGAAAAAATAACCGCTCATTCTTACTCTTTTTTGATAATATATCAACATGCCATTATGGAGCAAAATCACCTTTTTTTTCTCGACGTATGGAAAGGTTGAATTTGAAAAATCTTACTCAAAATATCACAAAAAAGACAGCAAAGTCCACAAGACATCGCTGTCCATATCGCTACCAGACTATGGTGTAGATTTACATTTTTATTGCATAAAAAAAAGTTTTGAGCCAAATATGTCTTAGAAAAATACTCTGCACCTTTCGCCCATATCAGCCTTCGCCATGCATTTCTGCTCTGACATGCTCCCACAATGCTGGCGAGGCGTCTTCCAACAGGTTGATGACCAGTTCGAAGTCGGAGGCATCGCCATAGTAGGGGTCGGGGATATAGGCATAGTCATAGTTTTGCAAGAAGTCTGCCATGCGCAGTAGTTTCGCCTTGAAAGCGCCGTTGGGTTGTAGGCGTTGTAGTCGGCGCACATTGTCTTCGTCCATCACGACCATATAGTCGAATTCGTAGAAATCACGCTCGACTACGAGGCGCGAGCGATGTGTCAGTTTGTAACCACGATCAAAGGCGTGCTTGCGCATACGTGGATCGGCCAATTCGCCCTCGTGGTAGTCTATCATACCAGCCGAATCGACCTCGACGCCTTGCTCCAAACCATTACGGCGCAGATATTGACGGAAGATTTCTTCGGCTGTGACCGAACGACAAATATTGCCTAAGCAGATGAATAGAATCTTCATAAGTTGTATATTTGAAGTAGCAGAAAAACGGTCTCCTCTGCAGATAATGCGAATAGCGTAATACGAGATTTTTTCAAAAGAGACTTCAAGTAGTTGGTGCTACCCGAAGTCTCTTTTCCTATTGTTTCTTAGATATTAAAACACCATTTTGTGTGTACGTACGCCCTGAGCACTTCTCACTACGACTAAGTAGGTGCCAACGGGAAGGCCCTCTGTAGAGAGCGTGAGGGATGTTGCTGTGCCATTTGCCTTAGCTTGACCAAGGAGTACACCGCCGAGATTGTAGAGCGATACTGTTGTGCCAGCAGACATTTGACCGTTACATACCACTGCGCGAGTCTCTGCATCATGACGGATAGTCAGTGCGTCTACATCCTTCTTCACAGTGTCCACACCTGTCGTGGTGGGATCTACTGGTGTGAAGCGGAGTGTATAGGTGTATTCGCCCGAAGCTGGCAATTTATACTTATCCAAGGTACCAGTGCCTTGTCCGCAACTGCCGTTACCGATACCGCATTGCTGGTAGTCAAAGTGTGCCACGACGTCTCCTGGGGTGAGTTCCCATGTATGTCTTGCCTTTTGCAATGTCGCATCGTCATAGTGCAACATCGAGAAGGACACATTGCCCTGTGTTTCTACCTTGACGGCCATATTAGCATTAGGGTTCACCAACATCAGATCGCGCAATTCTTCACGGTTGCCGCAACTTTGTGGTTTGGGGTAAGGTTCAAACATATCCGTCACCGTTGTGGTGTAGCGGCCGAAGAATGAAGCTGTCTTGCGGTCGGTGATATTTTCCCATGGGCCACGAGCGTAATAAGTCAAGTGTTCGAATGCCTTGGGGAATTTCATCGAGAACCCAATACGGCGCAGGTCTGTGATTTGGGGTTTCATGGTTGTCTTAAGGTCAAACTGACCATTGCGGTAGAAGGTATATGTCATCAAGTAGTCGCAGTTGCGTCCCCAAGCATCTACAGTCACAGTGACGCTCGAGCCATCCGCTGCGCGTGAGAATGTAGCATCCTTACCAGCGATTCCATTAGCAGCGCTGTAGTTGTCGCTTTCGTTTTCCACCCAGCGATAGTTGTCGTATTCTGGACCAGCGGTGATCAGGTCTACGCCTCCCACTTGCCATTTGTTCATATTGCCGTCGCCGTCGAATTCAATGCGCACACGATCATTCTTGATGATAGTCAAGCCCGATGTCGTAGTCATTTCAAGTGCATTGCCATTATTTTCTACTGCGGCTAATGTAGCGGGACGTGCTTGCAACACGCTTTGGTAAGCTGCGATAGGATATCCGCTCTTGGCCCACATTTCGTCTTGAGTCAGGCAGAGTTCGAAGTTGATGCACACTTCTTTGCCGGCTGCCTTAGTGATATCGTAGGCGTAGGGTACTTGTACCTTGGCTTTGCTGTCTGAGGGCACGCTGGGCATCGTCACATTGCCTTCTTCCACCACTTCGCCATCCACGAGCACAGCGTACTTCAGCAGATATTTGTCCAAGTTGGTGAAGTCGTAGGTATTGTTGATGGTCAGTTCCTTGGTAGCAGCATCAAAGTTTTCAAACTTAGCATATTGATATACGCCTTTCACTTCGGTCAACTCAGGGCTCCATGCTCTGTCGGCTGCCACAAGACCATTGTTGACGAAGTTACCTTGATGTGGTCCAGGGTAGTCGTAACCAGTGCGATATTTGTTTAGGCCGTTCACCTTGAGTTCGCCATTTTTGATATCCTTTGAATCGATGATAGATTGGTCAGCGAAGTCCCAGATGCAACCACCGATACCATACTTACTGCTTTCAATAGCGTCCCAATATTCTTTCAGGTTGCCCACGGCATTACCCATCGCATGCGCATATTCGCACATAAAGTAGGGCTGTGAGCGGTTGTTGCCATTGGCGTCTGATTGTGCCAACGAGAGTTTGGGATACATCACGCTATAGAGTTCGGTGGGTGAAGTGCCAGCACGTGTAGCACCTTCGTAGTGGATGATGCGTGGGTCGAGCGCCTTGATCGCATCAAATGCAGCGTTGAAGTTGCTACCACCACCACTCTCGTTACCCATACTCCAGAAGATGATCGAGGGGAAGTTGCGGTGCGACATCACCATACGTACGTTGCGGTCTACAAACTGTGGGCGCCATGATTCCATCTGCGTGATACCACCCAGTCGGCCATTGTTTTCCCAGTTGAGGTGACATTCCACATCGGCCTCGTCCATACAGTACAAGCCGTAGTGGTCGAAGAGTTTGTACATCTTGTGCTGACGGGGATAGTGGCTGCAGCGGATCGTGTTCATGTTGGATTGCTTCATCAGCTCCACATCTTTTTTCATCGAAGCCATATTTACACTGCGTCCATGCACAGGGTGTGTATCTTGCAGGTTGGCACCTTTGAAATACACTTGCTTGCCATTCACCCACACCTTGTTGTTTTTGATTTCGATATGACGGAAACCAAAGTCTGTGTTGAAGGCATATTCTTCCTTGCCGTCAGCATCATATTGCACGATCTGCACGTTGTAGAGGTTTGGCGTCTCTGCCGACCACAGCTTCAGGTCTGCCAGACCGTCAAAGGTTACGGTCTTTTCAGTAGATTTCAGATCCTCAGCCATCATCACTTCTACAGTACGCTTTGCCACCAAATCGCCAGCAGGAGAGTAGAGCAATACATCTACATTCTTGTGCACTTGCAAACCTTCACGATTGTCCAATTCCAATTTCACCGTCATCTTGCCGCTAGTGTAGTCTCCAGAAGCATTCAGCTCAGAGGTGATATAATGGTCGCGCACGAAAGCACGAGGCATAGCATACAGATAGACGTCGCGGTGGATACCACTCATGTGCCACATATCCTGGCCTTCGAGATACGAGCCATCGCTCCAGCGGAATACCTGCACGCAAATATTGTTTTCACCAGTGCGGACATGGTTGGTCACATCGAATTCGGCATCATTGTTGGCACCCTGCGTATAACCCACAGATTTTCCGTTCACCCAAACGAAGGCGGCGCTATAGATACCGTCGAAGTGCAGGAAGATGCGTTCGCCTTCCCAACCTTCGGGCAGGGTGAAATTGCGACGATATGAAGCCACCGAGTTGGTCAGCCCATTCTTCATGTTAATTGTGGGCGGTGCATCCTGGAAGGCATAGTCCACATTGATATAGAGCGGGTCGCCATACCCCTTCATTTCCAGACACGAGGGCACTGTGATCGTATCCCATGCCGACACATCCACGTCATTGCCCCAGAAGTCTTTTTCACCTGGACGCTTGTTGGGTGCATCTACATAGTTTAAATTCCAAATGCCATTGAGCGACATGACGCGTCCACTGTTCACCTCTTCATAGAAGGGGTATTCAGCCATCTGCGCCTTCATCTCAGCCGTGTTGGCAAAGGGCACAAACCAAGCATGTCCGCGCTCCTTGTTGCGTTCATACACTGTCTCGTCCTCCCAAATAGCGGTCTCTGGCAAATCTGTAGGATAGACGCGCTCGAACTGGAAATAAGTGCTTTCGTCCGTAGCACTGCTCACCATTGATGTATTATTGCCTGACACTGCCAAGTAGAACTTCTTGCCTTGATACCAAGCAGCCAGTTGATATACGCCCTGCTTGCCAGCCACGCTATTGATGTAGAACAGCTGATTTTCGTTGGTGTACGAAGGTGTCCAGAGCAAGGGCTGCTTTGTATTATTGAGCGCCGCATCTACCGCCTTGAAGCCATAGGGTGTGTAAAGTTGGAAGTAAGTCTTTTGCGCACCATCACGACGCAGTTGCCACACGAAATTGTTCTCGTTGTTGCTGTCAAATGCATCGGCATAGACGCGCGCGGTGTTGTCATAATTGCCACGGCTGGTCAGCATATTGCCGCTACCAACTGCCTTGATGAGATAGTGTGCATTGGCACATGGGATAGCAGGCGCAGCAGGATCACTCAGTTTCTTGAGCTTGAAATAAGTGTTAGTATTGCTCAAATCAGTAGTCAGCAACAAGCTACCATCGCTTTGCACAGTCACCGCCTTGCTACGATCGGTGTTGCAGAGCAGTTGCACAAATTCGTCCGAACCTGCTACCGATTGCACGTAAAACTGCTGATTGCCCGAACCAGTGTACTCCCATTGCAACAACTTACCGGGTGTCTTAGATTCCAACGCCATGTCAGCCACTTGGCCGTAGGTGTGGTTGAAGATGAAGTATTCTGCGCCATCTGCCTTGGCTTGGTGGAAAGTCCACTTCTCGCCAGCCGTCACATTGGCCGCATCAGCCAGCCCTAAATAAGTGTCGTGTACGGCCGAATTTTTGTTAGACACAGCCTTGTCTCCTGCATACGTCAGGATTTGGTAGGTCATCGCATCCTGGGGCAACGCCGCAGCTACAGCCCACGAAAGATTGATCACACAGAGCAACAGGCACAACGCCCAATGCTTTGCGAAATTGAAAATTGACTTTGATTTCATATATTAAAAAGGTATTATGTTTTTCTGTATTAAAAGTGCCAAGACACAATTCTTTGCAAATATACAAATAAGCGAGCAAGAAATATGAAGTTTACTTCATTTTTTTTCAGCGAGCGAAAGTATATTGGAGATTATCTCAAATATATGAAGATAAGATGAATTGGCAAAATTTAGTTTCTCGCTTTTACTCCCTTATGGGTACGAGTCTTTACACGACAACTTATATTTAAGGTCTAAATTAGCATGAGTTTGGCCTTAGGAAAAGTAAAAAGAAACACTCATCTCATCCGTGGAACATATAGCTAATAACTGTTAAAACGAATTTGGATTTCGGCAAAAATTGTTGTATCTTTGTGATACGAAAGAGGGGAATTGCCTGTACATGGGCAATTCCCCTTTGTTTTGCATAAATTTAGGTCGAAAAAGGTCTAGACTTTTTTGAAATTCCGGAACGGTTTTTTTAAAAAAGCCTAGGGTTTGTTGAAATTTGCCCAGACCTTTTTCAAAAAAGGGCTTATATAATGGGCAAAAGGTTGAATGTATTTGTCTGCAAATCCTAAACTTTCTTAACAAATCCTAAAATCAGCAGGCGTGGAACATCGCAAAATTGTACATTCCATTGATGAATACCACCGATAATAAGCACACAAAAAAAGAGGAGAGACACCGGCGACGGCATCTCTCACACATATATAAATGAGTCGAAACTTATTTTGTGATTCGGGGTAATGATTCTGCGGCAGACTTCACCCTACCCTTCCAACATCGTACGCAGTATGTGCAAACCGCCCTCTACGGAATTTACGCCCTGGATGATCATGCGGCGGCGACCATTGTCCTCGCGCAAGACGCAGGTGCGGAAATTCTGGGTGGCATACTGAATAATGCGGTCGAAGGCTGCACTGCGATAGAAGGGGCTGTCGGTGTGCCCAACGAAGTGTAGGGTCATGCGGCCCTGTTTGAGCACCAAGCGCTCGGCACCTGCACGGCGGGCATAGCGACGCAGGGGAACGATGCGCAGGAGTTCCTCGCCTTCGGGTGGGAGTGGGCCGAAGCGGTCGTACATACGCTGGCGGAAGGCTTCGATTTCCATATCCGTAGTCAGACCGTCCAGTTCGCGGTAGAGCAACATACGCTCGGCGCTACCGGGCACGTAGACTTCGGGGAAGTAGGCATTCAAATCGCAATCCACAGCACAGTCGTCGACAAAGAGTTCGCCGGAGAGTTCGTTCTGCTTGCGCAATTCGTCGGCATACATTTCAGCAAATTCTTCGTTCTTGAGTTCCGAAACGGCTTCTGCCAAAATCTTCTGATAGGTTTCGTAACCCAAATCGGCGATAAATCCACTCTGCTCGGCACCCAACAGATTGCCTGCGCCGCGAATATCCAAGTCTTGCATAGCAATATGGATACCACTGCCCAGGTCTGAGAAATTTTCTATAGCCTGCAAGCGGCGACGTGCATCGTCCTTGAGCAGGGACAAGGGGGGAGCGAGCAAGTAGCAGAAGGCTTTGCGATTGCCACGCCCTACGCGACCACGCATCTGGTGCAAATCGGACAAGCCAAAATGGTGTGCGGCATCGATGATTATGGTATTGGCATTAGGGACGTCTATACCATTTTCGACAATAGTCGTAGAGATCAGAACATCAAAGTCGTGATTGATAAAGTCGAGTATCACCTGCTCCATCTCGGCTGGCGGCATCTGTCCATGACCTATGGCGACACGAGCATCGGGCACATGTTCACGCACCAGATTGGCCAGATTTCCCAAAGCAGAGACGCGATTGGTCACGATGTAGACTTGTCCGTTGCGGCTCATCTCAAAAGATACGGCTTCGGCGATAATATCGTGGTGAAAAGTATGTATTTCTGTCTGAATGGGGTGACGGTTGGGCGGAGGTGTTTGGATGACGGAAAAGTCCCTGGCGCCCATCAACGAGAATTGCAGTGTACGCGGAATGGGCGTAGCAGACATCGTCAAAGTATCTACGTTGACTTTCATTTGGCGTAACTTTTCCTTGACAGCGACGCCGAACTTTTGCTCTTCGTCTATAATCAATAGGCCCAAATCTTTGAACTTGACATTCTTTCCTATCAACTTGTGCGTACCGACGATGACGTTGATTTTACCTTCTGCCAGGTCTTTCAACACTTCTCGGGTCTGAGTGGCTGTGCGCGCACGGCTCAGATAGTCGACACGTACGGGAAAATCTGCCAAGCGTGATGCGAAAGTCTTGTAGTGTTGCAACGCGAGCACGGTGGTTGGCACCAGAACTGCCACTTGCTTATTGTCGACCGCGGCCTTCATGGCTGCACGAATGGCTATCTCGGTCTTGCCGAAACCGACGTCGCCACATACCAAGCGGTCCATAGGGCGTTCGCGCTCCATATCCTCTTTGACTTCACGGGTCACCTTCAATTGGTCGGGCGTGTCTTCGTAGGCAAAGCCTGCCTCGAGTTCGTGTTGCAGGAAGGAGTCGTGCGAGAAAGCAAATCCTTTCTCCTCGCGACGACGTGAATACAGTTGTATCAAGTCTCTGGCTATATCCTTAATCTTCTTCTTGGTACGCTCCTTCATCTTCTCCCACGCGCCAGTGCCAAGGCGGCTCAGGCGTGGAGGTTCGCCATCCTTTCCCTTATACTTAGCCACCTTGTGCAGGGCATGTATGGAAACGAATACGACATCATCGTTTTGGAAGGTAATCTTAATGACTTCTTGCATCTCGCCGTCGCTTCCGGGCATGCGCATCAGACCAGCGAAGCGTCCTACGCCGTGGTCGACGTGCACCACAAAGTCGCCGGGCTCAAACTGCATGAGTTCCTTCAACGAAAGTGCCATCTTGGTGTTGCGCGCCCTATCGCTACGCAAACTATACTTATGGAAGCGGTCAAAGATTTGATGATCGGTGAAAAAGCACAAACGCAGGTCATCATCAGCAAAACCTTCGTGCAAAGTATGCTCCACTGGGATAAAAATATCATCAGCCTCGGGCGAAGGTTTCATCTCGTTGAAGATATCGCGCAAACGTTCGTTTTGCTTTTGACTATCCGCCAATATATAAATGCCGTAGCGATTGCGTCGAAGGTCTGTGAGAGATTCGTGCAGGAGTTCGAAGTTTTTGTGAAAAAGTGGTTGGGGACTGAGGTTGAACTGCAACACTGCCGCTGAAACGCCTGTGGGGTGCGGGCCGATCTCAATACGTTGCAAGGGAGAAAGGTCGCGTAGCAATTGCTCGCCCTCTACCAGCAATTGTTGCTTGTCCAATTGCTCTGCCAAAGCACCTACATCCTTTCCCACCTGGGCTTGTTTCTCCACAACAGCTTGATGTGAAAAACCTTCGTCGTATATTTTCGACACTGCGTCGCAGAAATAAATAAAGTCGTTGGCTACAATGCGTGTCGAACTTGGCAAGAACTCTGTGAAAGATACCAAATTTTGACTTTGTCCATCTACGTCGGGCACAATTGAGACTTCATCTACCTTTTCCTTTGACAATTGACTCTGCACTTCAAACGTACGTAGGCTTTCTATCTCGTCGCCGAAGAAATCTATACGATAGGGATACTCCGAAGAGTAGGAAAATACATCCAACAAACTACCACGGATAGCAAACTCACCCAGTTCGTAGACATAATCACGACGCACAAATCCTATTTCGTCAAGTCGTTTTGCTAATTCTACAAGGTCAGAACTTTCGCCAATACGCAGGGTAATCGTATGGTCTACGATTTCTTCGCGAGAAGCTACCTTTTCTGCCAAAGCAGCAGGATAAGTGACGACAAAGAGCCATTCATTATTGTTGGCATCAAATGTAGACAAACGGCCCAAAACATCTGTGCGCAATACCTCATTGGCTGCATCGCGCTGGGCATACTTCACAGCACGGCGATAAGTGGAAGGAAAGAGCAGGACTTGCTTTTCACCCAACATCTGTACCAAGTCGTGATAAAAGTAACCTGCACTATCTTCGTCATCAAGCAAAAACAGAAAAGTACCTTTTAATGATGATGCATCAGCCTTTCGGTTTTTATTTTTGCTTTTGCTCTCATCCGATTTTTTCTTGCCTTTTTCGTACAGTCCATCATATACATCACCCGAAGCCAAGGTGCCAAAAATCATTGGAGCAGCAGAAGCCTTCAACCCCTTTAGATATATCGGCGAGGTCTTACCTTCTTGCAACAAACCGCCGAGAGCTTTCACCTGCGGGTGCTTAGCATATAAATGTAGTAGTTCGTCGAGTTTCATAGTCTTATTTTTTTCTTTCAAATCTAAAGGTTGCTATCACTAAGAATGATTAACTACCTATTAAGTCCTGATATTTTTCAAATGTAATACATTATTCATATCTCATCATACAGCCCATGCATTCAAACCATATGAATTTTGATGGAAATAAAAACCGCCCACCCTGAGGGGAGAGCGGTTTTTTGAGAATATGTAATTGCGTTATTAGAACTTGTAACGCAAATCTTTCACATTACCCTTGCGAGAGATCAAATGTTGCAAGAAGCTGCCGAATCCTTGACCTTGATAGCCAAATACATTACTCATGTTTTGGTTAGCAGCATAGTTCATATAAATTGCTTCTGTATAAGGTACCTTAGGTTCAACCTTTGCTGTTACGTTGATAGCATATACACCATTTGCACCCTTGATTGCACCAATAAATTGACCTTGTTTTGCTTTTTGAAGAGCACCCATCAATGCGGGATCTGCTGCAGGAAGTTCATTGAGTGATTTAGCAGAAATTGTGTCTACACTTGCGCCTGCAATATTCTTCATATCTGCCATACTCTTAACGTTCTTAACCATTTCAAGAGCCTTAGCAGCTTTTTTCTGTTGGATTGCAATAGGTTTCAATTGATTCTTGACAACTTCGCTATCCCATGACAAATAATCGTCACCACATTCTGAAACGACTGCTACTGCAAGCAAGTGAGTGTTACCTTGTACATCGCGAGTTTCAAATACATTAGAAACTTGACCTACCTTAGCTTCATCAAAGATCCATCTCATAATTTCTCCTGCCTTATCACCGAAACGATATGACATATCAGAGTAATTAGAAGTAGTCATAATGCTTGTCTGTGGCATATATCCAGCTTTCTTTGCAGCTTCTTCTACCTTCGCAGCTTCCTTATTTGTGCCAACAAAGTTATTCATTTTGCTCAAAGCTTCTTCGTATGTCACATCAGAGAAGTCTAATTCGTTGCGTACGATTGCTATATTATACTTTTCAGTCATTGCCTTTTGTGCCACAACCTTTACTACAACATAGCCCACACCACTTTGCAAAATACCAGGAGTATTTACCGCGAGTTGAGCTGGGTGAGTATAAACGCCACTATCAGCTTCTGTGATGTCGTTATAGAATGGGAAATGATTCCAAATCAAAGTATCTTTTGCATTTCTTGCTTTTGCTACATCTGCCCAAGTCTTACCAGCATTCAAGTCATTCATGATACTATCAGCTTGCGCCTTGCTTTGAGCAGGGATGAAAGCCATTTGCAATGAGTCTGCAGTAGTTTTCTTACCCACCAATTTCACAGCATACACACTCTTACCATCATTATAGGTAGAAGCGACTGCACCGACGCTCAAAGAGTCTACACGACTAATAATATCGTTCATATTATTTGCTTTGTATGCATCCTTAGTCAAATATACGTTTTGGAAATCCAAGTTAGAGTTTGCTGCAGATAAAATAGCCTTGATATCATTAACATCATTAGTTTTTCTCAAAGAGTCTTCTGCAGCCTTAATGCAAGCTGTAATATTGCTTACATCATTTGGTGTTGGACGAACTTGGAAATCTATCAACTGTACTTCACGAGTTTCTGCTCCTGTGAAGAAGTTATCTTTATATTGATTGTACAATTGTTTGTAATCTTCGTCAGTTACTTTGATATCAGCATCGCTGATTGAATCATAAGAAACTGCTGCGATTTCAAAATCATACTTAGTATATACGTCATTGAAGAGTGCCTTTGCAGAAACTGGGTTAGAAATAAAACTACCTTGCAACAAAGTCATGTATTTATTTTGCAGAAGTGTCTTTTTCAAGTTGTTTTCAGCATAAACAGAAGCGCGCTTCACACTTTGCACAAATTCCACCATATCTGAACTAGATTGCGCATACTGCTGAATAATCTTGTCATAATCTTTCAAGAATTGTTGGTAACCAGCAATAGTTGGATTTCCTGAGAAGATATATCCAACCATTATCATCAACTGTACTTCTTGACTTTGAGTTTGGAAGTTTGCATTTTGCAAATAGTTTGTCAACTCTTCATCAGTCACAGTCAAGCCCAACTTATTGATTTCTTCGAGCATTGCCAATTCTTCAACATTTG
Source organism: Prevotellaceae bacterium (assembly GCA_021153165.1). GTDB lineage: Bacteria > Bacteroidota > Bacteroidia > Bacteroidales > Bacteroidaceae > Alloprevotella. Next base: position 15,859 of record JAGKTZ010000022.1, on the reverse strand, counting down.
CTTGCCAAGTGCTTTGACGTACTTGTTCTCTTTCTTGCTCGCTAAGTTTCACCAATTCGTTGTTACCATTAGCCATATTTTGAAGAGTGCGGCTTACTGTTTGGAAGTTGATTGCATCTTCAATTTCTTGGTTAAGGTCTGTAATTTTGATAGTTTGTCCAAATGCCTTACCAGCTTTATCACTTGGACCGAATGGATTGTGATTTTCCACAACCATTGTAATGATAAAGAGCAAAAGTGCGCCACCGATGACACCCATCAGCAGAGCAGGCTTGTTCCTAAGTGTTTGTAATGCTGCCATTATTATTTATTTTTTTATTATTATTTTCTTTTTTGGGAATTCAACGTGCAAAAATACAAAAAAAGTAGATTAATACACGCTTTTAATAAAAAAAATGCATTTTTTCTACTTTTGTTGAACTGCGAAGCGCATTTTCTTCCATATAATATACCATCGTTCGTACTCAATCAGATGTTTTCACAACTCCATCAGTCCCAACAAAGGTTTACACGACGAAAGTAAAATTTTTATCAACGAATTAATTCACTCTGGTCGTATCTGGTGCTGTCAAAGGCACTTCATTTGTTTTTCGCGCCGTAGGAACAGCCTCTAAACGTTTCGATTCATTCTCGCTGGGTGTCTCACTTGTTTCAATCGCTTTCTGTTCTCCATTTCCTGGCACGGGAACGAAGCCACGAGATTGCTTGACATGATATTTTTTGAACTGATCGTCAGATTCAAACCAATCTCCTTTTAGATCTCGATCGGGCGTCCTAAAATGGTGGTACATCCTTGAATAGAAGAGGTGTTTTTGTGTATCATAGAAGAGTTCTTCGGATGTAAACGTCACTTGCTTTTCTAAGTCTTGCAAGTAAACACGCCCTCGTAGTTCCAAGAGATTTTGATCGCGAAAGTAGGCTGTGTCTGCAGTGACGTGCATATCTACATTAAATTTCCTATCGTAACGTTCCAAGAATACACCCTTTGGGAAAACCCACAATGATTTATTGTTACGATTGAAGAAATGCCATTCTTCTGCCACGAGTTTGTATTTAACATACCCCGAGTCTGACATCAGCGTAGCGACTCCGTAGTCCACCATCATAGCTATCGAGTCTTTGGTATTGACAGCGGGAGCCATCGGCGGCGCATCGTTTCCACAAGACGAAAGCGCCAAGATCGCTAACACAATGAGAGAGAAAAGAGCCGTACGAATATTCACACTATATATATTATAAGGAGAAAGGAAGTGATACCTACTTCACCCCCACTTCACCATAGTTTCATTGAAGTCTATTGTTTTTTAAGATTTGCCTATCTCTGTTAATCAACTTTCCACTTCATAAACCAGCGTTCGTTGAAAGATATACCCACGCAAAGTCGTATGTAATTCTCAACAATCATGCCTTTCATACTGGGTTGGATACGCTCATATTGCACCGCAACGTCGACCAACGAGCGGTTGTTGTATCTATTCATAATAGGGAATGCTACGCCTAATGAAGCCTGATAACTGCGAGGTCCATCCTGACCATTTATTTTGGCATAAGGTGTGCCGTATGAGAAACCTGCTCTGTAGCGCAGATGGTCACTCCAATTTACACCGCTACGATTGGGCACATACTCAGCACCTACTGTAATGCGCTGCATATCGGTGTATGCTCCAACTGTAGAAGTATAAATTTTATTACCTGAAGCATCTGTAGAAATTGCAGGAGATTTCACACCACCCCACTTTTGCAGAGTGTAGTCAGCACCTATTCTGAGCGAATTATTGTAATTCCACGAAAGACCTGCGCCAAAGGTATGTGGCAATTCATAAGCCTTCGCCGCGCGCAATGTATCCGATCCTGTAATCGAACCCGACTCAATGGTTTGGTCGTAGTAATAAGCTGAAGAACCTATCTTATGTCCAAGTCCATAGACAAGACCGAGGGTAAATGAGTTCTTCTTACCGATAGGCTGAGTGTATTGTAAACCGAAGTCCACCTTGTAGGTGCGCAAGTCGGTGTTGTACATCAGGCGGCGCGACTTGATCGCAGTATTGCTGAAAGAGGTAAGTACCGTGTGGGTCATATCTCCCCACAAATAACCAACATTTGCACCGATTGATATTGGTTTAAAGGGTTTCCATGCCAAGCCCACATAAACTTCGTGCAAACCGCCCTCGCCACTATAGGCATCTGTTTTTGTCACTTCACCGCTTCCTGGATCAAATCTACCATCTTGCGTCACGTTATACCCAATCGTAGAATAGGGCATAAGGCCTAAAGACATCCCCAAACCAGGTGCAATACGAAAACCCATTGACAAATAATCAATAGCGGCATTGCGAGCATTCACACGCTTACCATCTTGACTAATATTGGCATTCTGCAAAGACAGACCTAAATCAAAAAGGAATGCCAAAGAATCAATCGAAGCGTATGTAGCAGGGTTTTTCATATTCAACTCTTTTCCGCTCTGCATACCGTATGAAAGTCCACTCATACCCTTGTTGAAACTCTGTGCACGGTCGGTCAATAAGCCGAAACCATATCGCGAGTAGGGCGAGTTGCTACCTGTATGCTGCGCAACAACACTCGATGAAAAAATCACACCGAGCAAAATGAGTAAGACGTACTTTTTAATATTCATGTATTCTTATATTTAACTATGCCTCCTGGTCACGACATCACGTTCGTCATCAAGCGGCATTCAATATTTCAGTTTAGATCTATTATTGTACAATTTTTATCCTCTGCAAATACTCCTCGCAGACCAAATTCAGTCCTCGTGCCACGAGGTATTTGTCTACATTTACCTCGCCTTTGACATATTCTGCCAAGTTGAGTTCATCGCCTCCGGTAATCCACACTTTTAGGTTCGGTATGAGGCTATTGTAACGCTCTACTTCCGCAGCAATTTCTCCGCGCATACCCCACACCACACCACATCTCATCGCGGTGTCCGTATCATGACCATAGTCTGGCAGAGGTCCCTGAGCCGAAATCAAAGGCAAGGCGGCTGTATGATCGTGCATAGCCTGCAGGCGCATCTGCATACCCGGCGCGATATTGCCGCCAATATAGGGGCCATCAGCCCAAAGCAAGTCGTAGGTGATGCACGTGCCAGCGTCTATCACCAAGACGTTGCAACCAGGCGAGTACGCCACTGCTGCAATATCCGCCGCCACACGATCGGCTCCCATGCCTTCTGGGGTTTGGTATTTGTGGTTGAACGAGATGGGGGTATTCCACTCCAAACGGACTACCGGACAATCCATCGCAGAGAGCATCTGCTCAAAACCATCGGGTATTCTGCCCACAGCACTCCAAGCGATTACTTCGACTGGATACTTGGCACACATCTGCTGCACGACATCGCACAAACCAGACGCAACGGCCACAGCCTCTTGTGGCTCGCCGTCACAAAAGAGCACTATTTTCGAGCGAGTATTGCCGATATCTATGATTAGGTTCATAGTCAGAAGTTAGTTTTAAGTCTGTGTTATTGGGTGCAAATTTACTTTAACCGAGGAAAAAGGCAAAGAAAATCAAGAAGTTTTTATTTTTTTAGAACTTTGCAAAAGGCTTTTCACTACCACAAGGTACTTACTCGAGGCACCGAATTATTAAAAACCAATTAGCCCCACACAAGTTTTAGTATCTATTTTGACAACTTCAGTTCAATTAAGTCCAATGAGCAATTTGTTAAAAAACACAAACTCAAATTTGCTTTTTATAAAAAAATAATGTATCTTTGCTATATCATATAGGGAGATGCTCTACTGCAGAGCATTTCCCTATATTTTTATCCGAAAATCGCTTAAAAATCTGCAACGTAAAGAAGAAAATAAGTCTAACCTTTTTCAAACGCCATCAAACCTTTTTAAAAAAAAACAACAAGGCTTTTTACTTTTTAGGCAAACACCCCTTTTACAACAGTTAAACTTTCATAAATAAACTTAAATAAAAGATGGACGATTTAAAAGAAAAGTGTTAAAAAAAGGCTTGCAAATCATTATCAAACTTCAATAGCAAATATTTTGCGCACCGAATGCACCTCCTCTCGTTGATATAAGCAAAAATGCAGAAAATGGCTTTTTTTTACTGATTTACCATCTTTTTACTTTGTAAAACAATGAAAATTCTGTAATTTTGGCGCACAAAATTATAACACAGCATGAAAAAATATCTACTCTTGCTCATCGGCCTTGTTTTTGCGTGCCAAATTCAAGCCGAAATAAACATCAAAAGCGGTTCAAAATACTACTTTGTCTGCAAAGCTCAATCCTCAGGCAATATGGTCGTAGGGGCCTATCATGGTCAGGCGGCCTATATCTATCACACCAGCAATAGCAGTTTGAGTGACGATAGTTATTGGACCATTGTCGGCGATGAGAATGGTTATACTATCCAAAACGCTGTGACACGCGAATATATCATCTACAAAGAGGGTCGTGTGCAAAACTCCAGCGGACAATATCAGGCTAAAGGCTTGCAACTGTCAGCAACAACCAGTGGCAACAATGGGCTTTGGAAATTTTCTGAGAACACAGATGGCACAGTCATCATCACCAGCGTAGAAGCACCATCGCAAGGTTTCAACCTGCGTCTGGACGGCACTGGATTGGTGGGCACTTACAGCGTATCAGGCTCGTCCAACGAGTGTTTCATGGTGTACGACCAATACGGCATGAGCATCACTGGCACGAGTGGCGGCGGTGGAGGTACTGTGACACCAGACAAGCCCGAGACATCGGACAACTATGGCATGACAGCCGACGGCAAGTATTGGGAGACTGTGGGTGTGGGCAATCCTATCGTTCTGACTACAAACACAGCCAACCCTGTGTACTATCAAATCCAAAACGTACGCTCCAACAAGTGGGTCTACGTCTATGCCAACAACCTGTACCAAGACATCAATAGCGGCACACGCTTCTACTTCATGAAAGATGGTGATGGCATCAAGGTATACACAGAAGGCGGTCAATACGTATCCACCAGTTTCCTGGCATTCGGCGAAGGCAAAAGCCCATTGATCACCACCACAGGTTCTGCTTCGGGCAAGAATATATGGGACATCGAATTTTATGCAGACTACTCCTATCCCGGATATGCCCTATTCAAATTGGACAATCTGCCCACTACAGCTGAAGGTTACAACCAAAGCCAATACCTATACTGGAACGACTACAACGTCAGCGGCGGTGTGATTGGCTTGTACAACTGCGACAATGGTTCTACGTTCAGATTCTACTCATCAGACCAGCGCCACATCGACAATCTGAAAGCACAGGGTCTCTTTGGCGGCGGTGCGGTGAGCGAAGGTATTGTGTCGAACTACGTAGACACCCTGCGCATCAACAACAAAGACCTGGTCTACGACAAAAAGGAGAAGGTGTACTACTGCACCCTACCCTCGTCGGCACGCGGTGAAAATAGTTTTCTTGGCACACTGACTGCCAGTTGCCACCAAAAGGACAAAGGCTACATTGTCTACATAGACGACACGGCAGCCAACGAAGACGGCGAAATAGATCTGGGCGATATCGACTGCACCAAGGACTACGAAATCACTATCAAGGATGCCGATGGACAACGCGTAGCCTCGTCACCCCTACGCTTCACCTATATGCCTATTGTCGAGGTGACTTACAATTCCTGCAACGGCTCTTATTACAATTCCGGCACCATCCGTGTGACAGACCCCAACACGGCAGGATATGATTCGACCTATATCGCAGCCTATAAGTATCGTGGCGCTACAGCTCAGAACTACGACAAGAAGAGTTACGCCATCAAGCTACGCGACGAGAAGGGTGAATCCGTAGACCGCGAGTTCTTTGGCTTGCGCGACGACAACAATTGGATCCTCGACGCTATGGCTATCGACAAGGCTTGCATGCGCAACCGCGTCAGCACCGACTTGTGGAACGACTTTGCCACACATCCCTATCATCGCCGCGAAGGTTGGGAAAAGAAAGCTCGCCAGGGCACACGTGGAGAGTTTGTCGAAGTATTCCTGAATGGCACTTACCACGGCCTGTACTGTATGACAGAAAAGATGGACCGCAAGCAGCTGAAGCTGAAGAAATATGTGGAGCAAACCAATACTACGGCGGCCGAAATCCATGGTGTGCTGTACAAATCGGCACAGTGGGGCTACGAGGTCTTTATGGGACACGAATCAGATAGTCAATATTTCTCGGGCACGACCCCAAAAAGTTACAGCAATAATAGTTATTCTGAAAGTTGGGCGAACTACGAAGTGAAATATCCGGACTACGAAACTGAAAAGATTGACTGGGGACCACTTTGGAACTGCATCAATTTCGTTGCGACTTCGAGTGACAACACATTCATCAAGGATTTTGACAAATACCTGGATGCACCGACACTCGACGACTATTATCTGTTCATCGAACTCATGCTGGCGACCGACAACCACGGCAAGAATATCTTCTTCTATTGCTACGACAAATTGGGCGACAAGTATTCCAGCCGCATCGGTTTTGCACCATGGGACCTCGACGGCACATGGGGACGCAGATGGGACGGTTCAAACTACCTTACTCACTCAAGACAAGATTTCACCAACTTCTTGTGGCAATACGAGCACGGTACACACACGATCTTCCACCGTCTGCAAAATATCAAGAACACAGGCTGGGCAGAAAGATTGGCGACGAGATATGCAGAACTGCGCCCAACACATTTCGAACCCCAGAATCTGAAAGACCGCTTCACCGCATATTGCGACCTGTTCGTAGAAAGTGGAGCAGACCTGCGTGAACAGAAAAAATGGAACTCGCTGCACTACGACATAGTCGGCGACGTGGAATATATCCACAACTGGATTGACGAACGCGTTGAATTCTTGGACAGACAGTACAACTTTGACCCAATCACCGTAGGCGTGAACGAAGTAGAAGACACTAAATTCTTCGACGCCGTTGGTGGCAACAGTTGTATCAGCATCAACACCAGCACAGCTCAGACCTTGCATATCTACAGCGTAAGCGGTGCTTTAGTACGTACTGTCGACGCAGGTATAGGTCAAACTATCGTTGATCATCTCGAAAAGGGTGTGTACGTAGTCGGCAATCAAAAAGTCATTGTGAAATAAACCAAACATTTAGACACTGGGCGGGTGGTATACAAGTAACCATCCGTTCAGTTTGTGTAAAATATATTATCAAATTATGGCAACAGCAAAAAACAAACAGTACGCCAACAAATCACGAAACAACCAACATCACAACAAAACCGCAGTGAAGCCCCAAGCGGTTCAGGCCGAACAGCGCTCTACATTGCGAGAAGAATGGCAAAAGTCCATCACATGGTGGCCATATTTTATTACTTGGGCTCTCATCATGCTCTTCTGCACCGCAATCTATGGCGACGTCTTCACCAGAGCACAGCAGGAAGCATTTGTATCAGACTCTCCGCTGTCGATGCAATACCTGCTCAACAAGGACTACGGCCAACTCTATTGGATAGGTCGCTTCATCATGCTGGTATGGAAAACCAAGTTGACGGGAAGTTTGTTTATGGCCACAGTCCTAACCCTCGCAACATATGCCTTAGACCGTGCTCTGCGCATGCCTCAATTCCTGCGCGGCATCAGTGCTCTCCTTTCCTGGGGTCTACTACTTTGGATGGTATTTCGTGGGTACAGTTTGTTCTACAAGAATGAACCTTCAGCCATCGTGCTCTATCCTTTGTTTTTGATGGCAGGTAGTCTCCTCTTGTGGGGTATTACGGCTTTGGTCGGCAAGTTCGCAAAGAAAGATAATGATGCAACAGAGAAAACCGAAAAAGCATGGAGCAAATGGAACGTTATCCCTTTCATACTGCCTTTATACTTTTTCGGCGCACTCACCACTACGACATTACTGCGCAACGACAACGAAATCCTGACCGCACGTATGCAAAACCGCCTATTCACCTTCGACATCAATGAAATCGGCGCTCTGGTAGACGATGCACAATTAGCCGAACAACCCTCACGCTCGGTTGCAGCCTATCACGCCATCGGTTTGATACATACCAATCAAATGCTCGAAGGTCTATTTGATATCGAATATGCTTACCCCGAAATGAATTTAGACAAAAAGGACGGTTTCGAAGAGTACGGCGTCTTCCAATCAGATGCCAACCTTTTCTCGGGTCTGTTAAATTCTGCATATCGCACATCTATGGATCACAACGTGATGAATGGTGCTACAGCCTACAACCTCAAGCGTATGGCAATTTGCGCTATACTCAACAATGAACCCGCTCTGGCAGAAAAGTACCTCACCATCATCGACCAAATGCCCTTCGAAGGAAAATTCGTAGAAAAGTTCAGAGCGATGAATGCAGACCGCACATTGGTGGAACAAGATCCACTATTCGCCCAAATCCTCAAACTCGTGCCTCGCGAAAAGCGCTTTGAGCAAAACTACCGTCAACCCGTCTTCATGGGATATAATATCGGCGTGCTTGAAGGCAACAACGAGACACTACCTATATCTATCGCAGCATGCCTCTACTCAAAAGATTTCTCAACTTTGATAGAGCGTGCTCAAGCCCTGAAAGCATCACGCGGAGGTTTCCTGCCCAACAATGTACTGGAGGCTTTGGCTATTCGCGGTATGAGTAAGCCTGAAGTCTACAAGGCTTTCCCCGAGCTCAACCCCGACAACCAAACTATGGGCAACAATGCGACCAGCACACTTTATACGTTCCTGAAAGACATTCAAGCCTATTATGAAAGCAAATATTCACCGAATGAATGGCAAGATTCACTGAAAGCAGGCATCAAGGGAGGCGTTCCTGCAGAGGTAGCCAAGACGCTGAAAGAAGAATGGCTGGGACACTACTTCTACTATTACTACTGCGAAAATTTGGTTAAGAAGGAGGAAAAATCAGACCAAAACAACGCCGGTGTAAACTAATCGTCAATACAATATCCGAAAACCTACATTAATATATAACACGTGCATATGAAAATTCAGATTTTATTTGCAGCAGCACTTATCACCCTATTCACAGCTTGTGGGGTAAATGTAGAACGCCCGACCGACTTCACCAATGTGAACGAGGCAGCAAATATCTATCCCGACTATCGCAACATTACAATCCCCTGCAATATCGCTCCACTCAACGTCCAAGTGAAATCTGATGCAAAGGCGTACTTTGCAAGTATTGCTTGCGGCAATCAAGAGGTAACAGCAGGTGCAGGCGAAGATGGCAAATTGTTCTTTGACGAAGCGGCATGGAAAGAGCTATTGACTGCGAGCAAAGGCAAACAACTCAAGGTAAATATCTACGCCGAAACAGAAGGCGGATGGGTAAAGTACCCAGAATATGCCATCGACGTAGCACAGGAAGAAATCGACCCCTACCTCACCTATCGCTTGATTGAGCCCAGCTACGAGCTCTATCGCCAATTAGGCATCTATCAACGTAACGTCACAAACTTTGACGAAAAGGTAGTCTACGAGAACAATCCCGAATACAACAGTGAAGACAATCACTGCATCAACTGCCATAACTTCCAAAACTATAGCACAGACAATATGCTCTTCCACGTTCGTGCAGGCCATGGCGGTACTGTGTTTATCCAAAACGGCAAGGCACGCAAGCTCAACATGAAGAGCGACTCAATCCTATCTTCCACCGTATATCCCACTTGGCACAGAGAAAAACCATGGGTTGTATTTTCAAGCAACCGTACCGGGCAGGCCTTCCACATGATTCACGGACAAAAGATCGAAGTGATCGACTATGGTTCTGACTTGGTATTCTTTGATGTCGAAAAGGAAACACTCACCAATATCCTGAAGACAGACGACGTGATGGAGACCTTCCCCTGCTGGGCGCCTGATGGTTCAAAGGTATACTATTGTGCGGCGCAGACTCCATATCTAAAGGGACTGGATACAAAAGCTGCCAGCGATGCCATTCTGCCTCGCTACGACTCTATCCGCTACAATCTGATGAGCATCCCATTTGATGCACTAACCAAGACATTTGGCACGCCCGAGGTCGAAGTAGATTGCAATGCCATGGGCAAGAGTGCCGCAGTACCCAAGGTTAGTCCTGATGGCCGCTTCGTATTGTTCACCATGGCCGACTATGGTCAATTCCACATTTGGCACCATTCAGCCGATCTCTACGTGAAGGATCTGCAAAGCGGCGAAGTACGTCCATTGGACAAAGCCAATAGTTTCGCAGCAGACAGTTATCACTCATGGAGCAGCAATGGCCGTTGGCTTGTCGTAGCATCGCGCCGCGAAGATGGCAGTTATTCTCGCCCATTCATCGCATATTTCGACAAGGAAGGCAAGGCCCACAAAGCTTTCCTTTTGCCACAAAAAGACCCCGAATTCAATTTGCTGCGCATGAAGAGTTACAATGTGCCAGAGTTCTCTAAGAACGCCATCACCGTAAGTTCAGAAACACTGAAAGAAGTAATTTACGACGACAAGAAAGCAAACACAGTAAAATATTCCAATAAAATCAAATAATAATACAAATACTATTCAAACATGAAAACTTTATCATTAGAACTTGGCAAGGCGCTCCCATTTTTGGAAGCCAATGCAATTGAAAATCTCTATCCTCAAGCACAGGCTGCAAATGAAGCTCTCGAAGCAGGTACATGCGCTGGCAACGACTTCTTGGGTTGGTTGCACCTCCCCTCTTCTATTACCGAAGAGCATTTGAACGACATCCTCGCTACAGCACAAGTATTGCGCGAAAACTGCGATACTATCGTCGTAGCTGGTATTGGTGGTAGTTATCTCGGTGCTCGCGCCGTAATCGAAGCACTTGGCAACAGTTTCGAGTGGCTTGCTAACGACGGCAAGAACCCCGTAATTCTTTTCGCAGGTAATAACATCGGCGAGGACTACCTCTATGAACTCTGCGAATACCTTAAAGGTCGCCGCTTCGGTGTCATCAACATTTCAAAGTCAGGTACAACCACCGAAACTGCTTTGGCATTCCGTCTGCTCAAGAAGCAATGCGAAGAGCAACGCGGTTTGGACGTAGCACGCAAGGTGATCGTGGCAGTAACCGACGCTAAGAAAGGCGCTGCACGTGTCACTGCCGACAAAGAAGGTTACAAGAGCTTCATCATCCCCGACAACGTGGGTGGTCGCTTCTCTGTCCTCACTCCCGTAGGTCTCCTCCCTATCGCTTGCGCAGGTTTTGACATCAAGGCTATGATTCAAGGTGCAGTGGATATGGAAAAGGCTACCAACACTGACGTACCTGTAGCAAACAACCTCGCCGCAACTTACGCTGCTGCAAGAAATGCACTCTACGCTGCAGGCAAGAAGATCGAAATCCTCGCCAACTTCCAGCCCAAACTCCACTCTATGAACGAATGGTGGAAGCAACTCTACGGCGAAAGCGAAGGTAAGAATGGCAAGGGAATTTTCCCCGCTGCAGTAGACTTGACTACCGACCTCCACTCTATGGGTCAATGGATACAAGACGGCGAACGTACTATCTTTGAAACCGTGATTTCAGTAGAAAATCCTCGCCACACCGTACTCTTCCCCCACGATGAAGAAAACCTCGACGGCTTGAACTTCCTCGAAGGTCGCCGCGTAGACGAAGTCAACCGCATGGCAGAACTCGGTACACAGTTGGCTCACGTAGATGGCGGCGTACCCTGTATGCGCATCGTGTTGCCCGAACTCAACGAATACTATTTGGGACAACTCATCTACTTCTTCGAGCGTGGTTGCGGTATCTCTGGTCTCGTGTTGGGTGTGAATCCATTCGACCAACCAGGTGTTGAAGCTTACAAGAAGAACATGTTTGCTCTCCTTGGCAAACCTGGTTACGAAGCAGACACAGAAGCTATCAAGGCAAGACTCTAATTGCCACGATTACGTCTCATATATATGGGGCTTAGGGAGAATGTCTCTAGGCCCCATTTTTACAATCTCCTATTTTTCCAACAAGTCAAAGATCATTATCATTCCACTCTATCACTATACTTATATAGATAAGGTACCCGCACACACGAGACAGGAAAGAATGACACTGCAAAGATAGCACTTGCCACAAAGCGTCTTCATCTTTAGCGTAGATAAGCGTTTGGGGGAATGCTAAGAAAATGAGCCAAAACACTAATAAAATTTAGGGGAGTCACCTTACTTATTTTTTCTGCATCTGAAAAGTACAACATATATGTTCACCTCAAAAATTCAAGAATACCTCGACACACAGCAGTTCACAACCTTTGCACCTCGTGCAGTACTTTTCGACATGGACGGCGTATTGTTCGACTCGATGCCTCGCCATGCCGAATCATGGTCACACGTTTGCACCGATTTCGGTTTGCCCCTATCTCGCGAAGAAGTCTTCATGCACGAGGGTCGCACTGGTGAGGCCACGATAAATCTACTGACACAAAAATACTGGGGCAGAGCAGCCACAGCAAAGGAAGTGCAAGACATCTACGAAGCGAAATGTGTTGCCTTCAATGCGCTGGACGAAGCGCCCAAGATGCCTGGTGCAGACGAAGTGCTGAAGTGTGTGAAGGAAGCTGGTCTGGAGATCTACGTTGTCACGGGCAGTGGACAGTTGTCCTTGCTCAATCGTTTGGAGACGCACTTCCCTGGCTACTTCTCGCCAGACCGCGTCATTTCCAGCAAAGATGTGAAGCACGGCAAGCCACATCCCGAACCCTACCTTATGGCACTTGCGAAGGCTGGCATCGCACCTTGGCAAGCCATCGTTGTGGAAAATGCCCCACTCGGTGTGCAGGCCGCCCATGCCGCCCAAATCTTCACCATCGCCGTCAACACAGGTCCACTGCCCGAAAGCGCATTGCTCGACAGCGGCGCCAATCTGCTCTATCCGTCAATGACAGCATTAGCGGAACAACTACCACTATTTTTAAATGGGAATAAGTAGAAACTTTTTACTCGTTTTACAGAGTGAGGTTACTAAAAGATTGGCCCCAAATACCTATTTCATCTCCAAATGAGATAAAGCCACAATCAATCATTTCAAATCACTTCATCACATTATAAAATTGGCCCAGTAGTCAACATAAATAGCATTATGATAAGCATGATTTCACTATCAGACATAACCTATTTACGATTGTGGCAAACTTTCTCTAGATAGCTCTGAATAGCACGTTTTCTGAGGTCTCTCTAAACATTTACAAAATCCACCTAATATACAGAAAAATCCCACTAAATTTGCATTAGTCATAGGAATGTTGAATTTATATGTAATGTTTGATTTTTACACTATAAAAGTTACAAACAAGTATTCATTCCTACATTCCTATGCATTTTTTAATGTTCTCTTACACTTAACTCACGTTAGTTATTTTTTATCATTTCACCCATTAATCAACGTCGTTTTTAAGCATTAGATAATAGGGGTTATCCCTAAATTAATTACGCCAACGGGTTAGAACCAGATATCCCAATATCTGTATGTTCTTCAATGCAGAAAACTAAATATCAAATCGGCATACTGCCCCCTTTTCTTCTCTTGAAAAATCATAATATAAATAGCGAATGACCTTAATTACAATTGGCTTTTGAGTATTTGCTAATGCGTCTAATATTTCGTTTAGACTACATCTCCACATTAAGTCAATGAAACTTCCAGAATGATGTAATATTTCCTTTACCATCCTGCCAGAATCGTCTTTGCCATAATGGGTTATCCCATCAGTAAGCCCACTAAGTTTAAACGCTATCCACGAATATTCGACTCCGTTATTTTCAGGATGCGGACTAACAATGTAATAGTCTCCTGTTTCTAAATCCTCATACAGACAGTTTCTCCAATCTTTGGGAACGACATACGCATAACCATCTAAACTTCGATAGTTGTATTTCTTTTTTCTAGTAAGGTGCGTTATTCTTGCGAAGGGTATTTCAGTTCGTTTTGCCATTACGCCTATTTTATTCAGCACTTCATTTAAGTCATGGTATGGTTCCCATCTAAAACTATCTGGTATACCATATATCTCACTATATATATGATCTACTGCCATTGCGTTTGTGAATTAAATGTTACACGATGTTGGTTTATTTCTTTTTTCATATTATAATTTAAACACGATATACCTAGCCTCAATTGTTTTACTAAGACAGATTTCATCCGTATCCTACATTAAGAGTTCCTTCGATGTGTGAAATAACTCTCCGCTGTGCTGTTTCCAATTATCTTTGACAATGGTCTCAGATATTTTGATGTCTTCTTTCTTTATGACTTATTTAAAAAAGTCTAATCAAAATTGTTACAAATTGTTATTATCATCACATTTTACAAGCATACTTGCTTATAAAACTCAAAAACTTAGCTGTCCATCAAAATAGTTAGGAATATCATTAATCTTTTCTTGTATAAGATAAAGCAAAGTATTGATATTTTTGCTCAATGTAATTTTAAGTTTATCGACTCCATTTGAAACGAACATCTACCCACACTTAATTGTGTTTACTGTTCGTAGCGGTGCAGCCTGCACACTGCCACCTATATTTCTTCTCTGCAAAGATAATTTATATTTTTAAATTATAGTGTTTCTTAAAAGAGATTTCGTTCTGCCAAATAATCTTTGTGGGGTATTTCTTCAACCACAAATCCACACGAATTTTTACTAATTTCTTGCATGCTCTAAATATAGGCGTTCATTTGTACCGATTTGCTTCCTATGTTAAAACCAAAGCTATTTTCCAATTAATTTTCATTTTCTGACGCGAGTTCGGCATAAGCTCTATGCAATTATTCTACTTTTGTCAATAATTTCAATATTCATCTTAGGTTTCTTCTGTAGCAAATTATACGCAATAAGCCCAGCAAACAGAATAACAGCGAAGTTTTCAATTGAGCGATATCTTGTGCGTCCTATATGACATACGTTATTGAGGTCGTCGTTGACCGTCTCAATAACAGCTAATTTTCTTAGGATAAATTTGTCATAGAGGTTCATAAGAGACTTCTTCATATTCTTTTTAGTTCTAGTGACAAGATGTATGTCATCTACAAAAAAATGGTGAGATAGGGTGTCACAATTTTGTCTAGACCTTTTTTTAAAAAACCGCCGAGGAATTTAAAAAAGGTCTAGACTTTTTTGAAAAAGGCCTAGGGTTGTTGAATGAGAGCATTGAGGGGTGAAGGAAGGACAAATTCGTTTAATGATAAACCTTGATCGTTAAACTTTATCTCATACTTTTTTACTACATTTCAGATAAATCTCCAATATACTCTCGCTCGCTGTGAAAATTATTGAAGCAAACTTCATAATTCTCGCTCGCTTATTACTATATTTGATGTAGTTTGATTAAGATTCTTTGAGTATCAAACCATTAAGAAGAACTTGCATGAGAATGGGCAATGGATAAGAAATTGCTAACTTGTTTTGTTACACTATATTCCTCATGCTTTTCAAATAACTCTTTTCTTGGTGCAAAGATACGATTTTTTCTCCAATTATTAGTGTGTACTAGTAAAAACTATCATATTTATAGTAGAGAAGGCAGTTAATCTAACCGCCTTCTCTCTTCAACGATTTATGAGCACCTCGTTGACAAATGCCACAATCAACTTCTCCTTGGAAGTTTCCTGCAATGCGTCCTAACATATTCTACTATGCCTCTGCGGAAACGAGTATAATCTCGTACACTTACAGGTTTTAATCGTGATTTACATTGACATCTTGCCATATAAAATCTTATTTATTAATAAATATCACGATAATTCAAAAAGTAAAGATTATTAAGAAAAAATATATCATTATTTCGTAGCCGAGTTCACCAAACCACAGGCAAAGGTAACTCGTGTTCTTTTCGTCCAAGCAAGGTCAAGCCCTGCGGGTGTCGTGGAAAAATCATCCTCG